>CANRGN010000018.1 GCA_947630235.1 uncultured Clostridia bacterium | reverse complement strand
AACTCTTAAATGTATCCCTTGAACGAGTTAAACTTTTATATGATATACTATAACTCCTTCTACTTTTCTGTTACGGCTCCATGTCTTTTTCAAAACTCCTTTTACAAAATATAAAAAACAGATAATTGTATAATATAACAATTATCTGTACATATTAAGCTAATTTTAAACTACTATCATCTTGATTTATAAGTTTTTCTAATTCTTCTATACATTCTTGTATTCCATCAATTAATTTTTTTGCTGCTTGTTTACCTATAAAATCGTTCTCAGATTTGGCTAATTCTAAATATTTAACTACAGAATTATAGTCATTATCAAAATATCCATCTTGCAAATATAATTTAAATTCTGTATTTTTAAATTTGAAATGTTCTTCTACATTTAAATCTGAAATTTCTGAATAATCAGAACAAACTTCTATATATTCTGAAATTTTATTTAAGAAATCTTTCTTTGCATTTTTTATTACAATATCTTTTGAAATTTTTATACTAGCTTTTACTTCATTTCTTTCTTCTTCCGTTAAAATACCATTATTTACTATATCATAATCTACATTTTCTAATATATCTTTATATATTTTATCTTCTAAATTTGTAAAATTTAACGGATTACCTTTTTTTACATTTTCTAGTTCTTTAATTTCTTTATCAATATTTTTTAATTCTTTGTTAAATTCTTTTTCAATTTTAAGTTTTGCCCTACCTTCATAACTAAAGAAGGCTTTAAATCTTTGCCAAATTCCATTAGTTTTATATGGCACAACTTGCAATTGCAACTTTTCTTTTCTAATTGCTAATTTATCTATAGGAATAATGTAATCTTTTTCATATTCTTCAAAAACTTTTTTTATATCTAGTTCTGCACAACAGGCCTCTTGATAATAATTATAATAATTTTTTATATCTTCTTTTAAATTTTCTAATTTAGAAATTTTATTATAATATGATTCATTATTATTTTTCTCAACTTCAATTAATGCATCACGAACTGAAATTAACTTATTAAAATATTCCTTTTCATTGCTTTCATTTAATTCAAATCTTAAATAATTTTTATTATTTATTTTGTTATAAACTTCAAGCTTTTCTGTCATCTTTTGTTCACCTCTAAATTTTTCTTTTGTTACATTTTATATTAATTTTTTTCTTTTTTCAATATTTTTATTAATTATATTGTATTTTTTTTGACATTACACATCTATTATCACCTATAAATTCTCTTACAACAAATCCACATTTAGTATATAGTTCAATTTGCCTTTCATCTTTTGTAAATACATAAGAATAAACCATTGAAATATTTTTTTGCATTATAATATCTAAACAATGATTTAAAGCTTTTCTAGCAAAACCTCTATTTTGATATTCTTCTGAAATAAAGAAATTATCTATTTCTGCTTTTTTATTTTCTTCATTTATTGAAAAATATCCTATATACTTTCCATTACATAATATTTTTGTACAATCTGATATTTCACTATGAAGATTTTCTTTTTTCCAATTTAAAACTTTTTCATATTCTATTTTTTGAACATCTTCATATAAATCTAATTTATTTTTAAATTCTTTATAAATATAAAGTTCATCTTCAGTATCACATTTTTTATATGATAAATTTAAATTATTATTTTCTTCTAAAAAATCTTTAGTAAAATTAACTATATTTTTTAAATTTAATACTCTACAATTTGCGCCACCAACATGTCCATATACTACATCATTATGTTTTTTTTCATATAACATACCGATTTCGTCAAAACAATCTGAATTATAATCTATATCATCATACCATACCCATTCTCTATTACCATTTAAATTTATAGCAGAACCTTTTTTTACTAAATTTGGCTTACCAACTAACGTTTCAGCAACATGCATGCAAGTACAATTTGAATATCCTACACCTAATAATAAAACCTTTGCATTAAGTTCAAATAACTTTCCTAAAGGGCTATTCATTCCCAAAGCATAAGTTAAATCATGTTTTTCTACTATTTCATTTTTATATCTTCCATTAGCACAAAAAGAAAATTGAGGATGATTAGATCTAACTGTGCCTTCATAATTTCTAAAACATTCAGCAATTTTACCCATACCTCTAGTTGGAGTATTGTTAATACTGTATTCTGGCATAGTTCTTCTTATTGGCTCTCTCCAAGTTTCTGGAACAGGAGGATGAGACCAGCTGTCAGGATTAGTATTTCCTCCAGTATGAGCAGGCATAACAATAGTGCCATTTTGTCCAACAACATCTAATAATGCTTGTACTATAGTTAATTCATCTCCACAAACCCAACCAATTTTAGACATTGAAGAATGAACTAAAACTATGTCGCCTTCTTTTAATCCTAAGTTTATTAAATCTCTTTTTATCGTATGTATTGTATTAGGAAATTTTGTTTTTTTAATTATATCAAATTCACTCATAATATCTCCCAAAATTACAAATTCTCATTATATTAAATCATAATAATTAATAATTTACAAGTAAAAAATTATAAAACCAGCAATTTTCTATCAACCATTGTTTTCATTAATACTCTTAGTTTATAAAAATTATTTAAAAAAATATTTTTTTAATAATTTACCTTGTTTCATATAATTTTTTCTCAACTATATTATACTTAAAAAAAGTGCTTTTCAAAATACCAAAAACAAAACAGATTTTTTGATTAATCAAAAAATCCGTTTTGCCTTAGATAATATTTGCTAAGTAATTTTCAAGTAAAATTACTGTTATAAAACAAAAATTTAAAAATAATTACTTATTCATTTCAATTATTTTTTCAACAATTTGTATAGCATTACTTGCAGCACCTTTTCTTGTATTATCTGCAACTACCCAAAGATTAACTCCTGATTTTACACTAAAATCTCTTCTAATTCTTCCAACATAAACCTCATCATGATTATTAGAATTTATTGCTAAGGGATATATATTTTCTTTAACATTTTCTTTTAAAATAATACCTTTAGCATTTTTTAAAGTTTGAATTAAATCTTCAATATCAAAATCCTTCTCAAATTCAACATTTATAGATTCACTATGTGAATTGAAAACAGGAACTCTAACAGTTGTAGCAGTTACAGGTAAATCTGGCCTATCTAATATTTTTCTTGTTTCATTTATCATCTTTTCTTCTTCTTTTGTATACCCATTATCTAAAAAAACATCTATATGAGGTAAACAATTGTTGAAAATTGGATAAGGAAATTTTTTAAGTTCATATTCTTCTTTACTTTCATAATTCTTTATTCCATTTTCTAAATCTTTAATTCCATTTATCCCTGCACCTGATACTGCTTGATATGTAGAATATACTACTCTTTTTATTTTATATTTATTATCTAATGGTTTTAAAGCTACGACAGCTTGAATAGTAGAACAATTAGGATTTGCAATTATTCCTTTATTATTTTTTATTTTATCAGAATTTACTTCAGGAACTATTAAAGGAACATTTGGATCCATTCTAAAAGCACTACTATTATCAACTACAATACATCCTTTACTTGCAGCTATTGGAGAATATTTTTTTGAAGTATCTCCACCAGCGGAAAAAATGGCAAAGTCAAATCCCTCATCAAAAGAATCTTCCTTTAACTCTCTTACAATATAATTTTTTCCCATGAATTCAATTTCTGTACCAGCAGATTTTGCAGAAGAAAAGAAAACATATTCTTTTATTGGTAATTTTTTTTCTTCCAAAACTGTCCTTGCAATTCTTCCTACCACACCAGTTGCACCAACTAAAGCCAACTTATATTCTTTCATAAGACCACCTCTCAAATATAA
Organism: uncultured Clostridia bacterium; assembly: GCA_947630235.1. Taxonomy (GTDB): domain Bacteria; phylum Bacillota; class Clostridia; order TANB77; family CAG-508; genus Scatovivens. The sequence goes on along the minus strand of CANRGN010000018.1, from coordinate 32,163 downwards.
AATTTATTTTCATTATAATATCATATTAAATGATTAATTTAAATATTCCTTAAAAATAAATTATGATTTTTAAACAATTGTCGAATAATGTCGACGAGTTTTTGTTGAATGTTGTAAAATTATGTATTATACTATTTTACACAAAATGACAATTGGTTTGGAGGAAATTATGGGATTCATTGAAGATTTTGCACAAAGTAACCCTTTTCTTATAAAATTTATTTCTATTCCAGTTTGTACAATTATAACAATTTTATTATTTAAATCTATCTTTTACTTTTTAAATAAATCAAATATAAAGAATTCTAAAATTATATTTTTAACATTAGATTCTATTTTAATATTATTTGTTTTAATTGAATATATTTTTAATAAAAATAATTTAGTTATAAATTCTATATTAATATTTATCCTAATATACTTATTAATTAATGAGAAATTATATATAAATAAATTAATTGAATTAGAAAATTCTTATACTAAAATTAAAAATTTAGAAATCAATAATAAAACTCTAAGTGCCAAAAATGATGAACTTAGTGCTTTTCAACACGATTTTAATAACATAATTCAAACAATAGGAGGATTATTATTAGTTGGAAAATATGATAATTTAAAAAGATATTACAATGATTTAAAAATTGATTGTCAAACATTAAATGATATGGAAAAATTAAATTCAACAAAAATAAAAAATCCTGAAGTTTTAGCATTGCTTGTTAATAAATATGAACTTGCTAAACAATATGGAATTAGAATGAATTTAGATATATACTCTGATTTAAGTAAATTAAATACAGATATATTTCAAATTATAAGAATATTAGGAATACTTTTAGATAATGCTATAGAAGCAACAAAAGAATGTAATGAAAAAATCCTAAATATCGAATTTAGGATAGAAAACAATACTCAAACAATTATTATAGAAAATAGTTATTCTAATAAAAATATTAATACAGAAAATATTTATCAAAAAGGATTTTCTACAAAAAAAGGTAATCAAGGACTTGGCTTATGGAAGGTTAATAAAATAATTAAAAATCATAAAAATTTTAATTTATATACCTATAGAAATTCAGAAATATTTACACAAAAACTTGAAATTTTATTATAAAATTCTCCTTAAAAAAGGATGATTTAGATAGTACTATTTAAATCATCCCTTTATATATTATATAACAAACTTAATTAAGAATAACAAATTTTATTACTTTTTATTCTATATTTCTCTTGCCCAAATAATAATTCTTTGCTTAGAATTATTAGTACAAGTTGTAAGTGATATCTCTCTTCTACCTAGAGTATCTCTTTCTACATAAGATGCATCATTTGGATTAGTAAGATATTTTTTATATACAGAATATTTTATTTCTAAACCTGATGGATCACTAATATATATCAAATCACCAATTTGAATTTTAGAATTACCAGAAAACAATCTTCCATTAACAGTATTATGCCCTGAAATAACTGTATTTCCAGGTTGATTTAAACCATTATCAGAAGATAAAATAACTACACCCTTTTCCATGTTTTGAACTGACATTTGGGGATATATTGTATAATTTATGCCTGTTCTAGGAATTCTTATTCTAGCATTATAAGATACGACTTCTACAGTAGTACCATATCCATAAGCAGAATTACTACCTAAACCTGTATTAGCTCCATAACCAGCTCCACCATTTAGATTTTGAATATTAGAATTTTGTCCATTATTTCCATCAGAATTTTCATCAGAAATAACAACATTATAATAATCAGATTCGACATTTAAATCTTCTATTAAAATTGAAACCTCTTTAACTTCAAAATTAAATATTTTTCTACATATAAAAAAAATTACAATAACATTAATGGTTATCAATATTAAAATAAAAATTAAAAAAAATACTTTTTTACCTTTTTTCATAACATTTTTATTATAACATAGTTATGTAAATTTTTCTATATTTATGAATAAAAATATTAATTTCTTTTATTTTTTAATCTCTGTAAAAATCCACATCTTTTACACAAGTCTTCTACTAAAATATTTTTTTGAAATCCATTTTTCATATTTATAGCTTTACTTGAATTTAAAACATCTTCTAATTCTTGTTTAAAAATATTTCCTAAAACTATTTTACCTTCTGAATCTATACAGCAAGGAATTATATCACCATTAACTAAAATTCCAATTTGATCTTTAATTGCTAAGCATCTTCCGTTTTCATTTAAAATCTTAGATTTTAAATTAGGCCAAGTAAATTTAATATCTTGATTTATAAATATTTTATCTTCCAATTTAACCCATTCATTTTGTTTCAAAAGTTCATCTAAATTAGGTAAGCTATATTTTTCGCTAAGGAATTCTATAATAATTTTATTTTTTTCATTATTTGAAAGCTTATTTAAATTCCACATTCTATATGAAATTATTATATTTGTATTTTTTAATTTTTGTATATTTTTATATACATCTTCTAAATACTTTTTCACATTTAAATTATCATTTTCTATACTACTATGTAAAGATAAATTAAGCTGTCTTACTGAACTAGAATTTTTAATAATATCAATTTTTTCATTTAATAAAGTTCCATTTGTTGTAATATTAGTTTTTAAATTATACTTATCTAATATCCACAAAATATCCATAAGTTGTGGATGAAGAAGTGGTTCACCTTTTACATGAAGGCAAACCAAATTAGTAAAATTTTTTATTTTTAAAACTACTTCTTCAAAATTTTTAACATTCATAAAAGCTTTTTCTCTATTAGTATTTAAGCAAAAAGCACAATTAAGATTACATGTATTTGTAATTTCAATATATATCTTTTTCATAAATTAAATTTCATCCTCACTAGAAGTTATTTCTATCATATAATCTTCTAGTTTTGAAAAATTTTCTGGACATTTATTTTTTCCTTTTTTGACAAATTTTCTTCCATTGCTATCTACTATAAATTTCCACAAAAATTCCTCTTCAATTTTTTCATTTCTATCTGGTAAATAATCATATTGCCATTCATTTATTTTTAATTCTTTAAGTTTTTTTACAACATCTAAATAACCTTGTTCATCAACTTCTTTGATAAAATATTCAGGTTTATTATCTTCTAAAACAAAATCCTTTTTATAAACTATATAAACAGCAGGCAATTGCCATGCATCAACAACCTCTAATCTAATGAAATCAAAATTTTCTATCATTTCTTCTTCCATAAAACCTCCTTAAAACTTTAATACATTTTTAATTTAATTCTTTTTCTATTAATTTATAATTAGGCATATACTTTCCAACCATATTCCAAAAATCTTTTGAATGATTCATATATTTTAAATGACAAATCTCATGTAAACACACATAATCAATAGCTTGTATACTATATTTACACAAATTTTTATTTATACTAATAATTTTTTTACTAGAACAATTTCCCCATGCTCTTTTAAAATTTCTTATTTTTAGTTCTTTAGGTTTTAACCCAACTATATTAGAAATTTTTTCTATTTCTTTTGGAACAATATCTTTAGCAATTTTAAAAATTAACTTATCATAAGCTATCTTTATAAAATTTTCTTTATCTTCTTCATTTATTTTATTTGGAACCCATGCTAATATTTTATCTTCATACAAATCTAATTTCAATTGATTGCTATCATAATTTTTTATATTTAATTTATAATCTTTTCCTAAAATTTTTAAAAAATCATTTTCCTTAAAAGATGGTTCTATAAATTTATTTTTTTGCTCAAAATGTTTTTCGTAGATCCACTTTTTTTTAGTATTAACAAATTCCATAATTTTATAATTTGCCATCCTAAAAGGTGCTCTAACAATAACATCTCCATTTTCTTTTACTATTATTCCTATAGTTTTTCTTTTGCTTTTTTCTAAAGAAAATTCAATTTTTTCTCCGTTTATATTCTATATAATTTTCCATTACAAATATTTTAGCTCCCTTATTTTTAGCCATTTATCATAAAATTTTGGATTTCTTACTTCTTTTGCAATTTCATCAATTTCCATACTTGAACATACTTTTATACATTCTTCGACTTTATCTTTATCTAAAAGAATTAAATCTCCCTCTTTAAAGGAAATTTGATTTTTTATTTTTTCAGGAAGCTTTACTTTATATTTTTCTATCAAATAAGAATTTAAAATATCATAATCATGATATATATCTTTTGAATATTTATCAAAAAATTTATTATAAAAAATATAATCTGTTATTAAATGTAAAAAATATCCTCTATTAAAACTATTTTCTAAATTCTTATCTTCTAAAAATCTATCTAACTGAACCTCGCTACTTTTTTCTCCATAATGAGTTAAAGATTTATCTTTTACCATATCTGGAGCTATAACTCCATCAATAAATTCATTATAATTTTCATTTTTTTGTGAGAATTTTAAATATTCTTCTGCAATCGCTAAATGTATAACAAATCCTGCCATTTTTCCTCCATAAAATATTTTTTTGATATTTTATCATGTATAATAATTAAAGTAAATAGTATCATGGGATACAGTTTAAAATAAAAATTTTATTTGTTAAATTACTGAATTGTAAAAAGTTTTACATATAGACCTCGCAAATGTAGTTAAATGTTAACTCTGTTATATTGACTGATGTTATAAATTATGTTATTTTAAATTTAGTTTTAAGGGTTAATATATGGAAAATAATAAAAGATATAATAGAATAACTGAATATTTAAAAATAAATTTGGAGAAAGAACTTTAAAAATCTGTATTGATGGTGGATTCACTTGTCCAAATAGAGATGGTACTTCTGGTATAGGTGGTTGTATATTCTGTACTAAAAGAGGTGCTGGTGAACATTTAAACCGCTCTAATATTACTAGTCAAGTTCAAGCTCATTTATCTAATTATAGAGGTCAAAGAGCAAATAAATTTATAGCATATTTTCAGAATTTTACAAATACTTATGACTCTATAGAAAATTTAAAATCAATATATGATTCAGCTTTAATTGATTCAAGAATTGTTGGACTAGCTATTGCAACTAGACCAGATTGTATAACAGAAGATATTGCTAAACTTTTAAAAACTTATACTCAAAAATATTATGTATGGGTTGAGCTTGGGCTTCAAACTTCTAATGATACTACAGCAAAATTAATAAATAGATGTTATAATTCAAATAAATACACAGAAGCTGTTAATTTGCTAAATAAATATAATATAGATGTAGTAACACATATTATGGTAGGACTACCTGGAGAAACAAAAACCGATTTAGAAAATACTATAAATTTTATTAATGATCATAAAATACAAGGTATTAAAATTCATTCAACATATATTTTAAAAAATACTAAATTAGAAAAAATGTATTTAGAAGGAAAATATAAGCCTATATCTTATGAAGAATATATGGATTCTTTAGTATATATTTTAACACATATTCCAGAAAATATAGTTATACACAGAATTAGCGGAGATCCTCCTAAAGATTTACTAGTAGCACCTATTTGGAGCTTGCATAAAAAATTAATTTTAAATGGTGTAGATAAAATTTTAAAAGAAAATAATTTATATCAAGGAATATTCTATAGGAGGTAAGAAAACCAAAAACAGCTAGGTATTACTACCTAACTGTTTCTATAATTAATCTATCATCAGATTCATTTATCAAAACTGTACTATCCATTGTTACCTCATCTGCAATTATTGCTTTAGCAAGTAATGTTTCTATAGAATCTTGAATATATCTTTTTAATGGTCTAGCTCCATAGTTAACATCATATCCTCTTTCAATTACAAATTCTTTAGCTTTATCTGTAAGTTCTACTTTTATTCTCTTATCTTGCAATCTTAAACATATATCTTTTATAATTAAATCCACTATCTTTGTAATCTGTTCCTTTTCCAATGGTTTATAGAATACAATTTCATCTAATCTATTTAAAAATTCTGGTCTAAAATTTTGCTTTAATAAAAGATTTATATCATTTTTGGCTTCAACAGTTATTTCTTTATTTTCTGAAATCGAATCAAGTATAATATTAGAACCAATATTTGAAGTTAAAATAATAATAGTATTTTTAAAATCAATTGTCCTTCCTTGAGAATCTGTAATTCTACCATCATCTAATACTTGAAGCAAAATATTAAATACATCTGGATGAGCCTTTTCTATTTCATCAAATAAAACTACAGCATAAGGTTTTCTCCTAACTGCTTCAGTAAGTTGACCACCTTGGTCATATCCTACATATCCTGGAGGAGCACCTATAAGTCTACTTACACTGAATTTTTCCATATATTCAGACATATCAATTCTTACCATTGCATTTTCATCATCAAATAAGCTCTCTGCTAAAGCTTTTGCTAGCTCTGTTTTACCTACACCTGTTGGACCTAAAAATAAGAATGAACCAATAGGTCTATTAGGATTTGCTACCCCTGCTCTTGACCTTAAAATTGCATTACTAACTTTTTGTACAGCTTCATCTTGACCAATAACCCTTTTATGCAAAATTTCTTCTAAATGTAATAATTTCTTCTTTTCACTTTCCATAAGCTTTGAAACTGGAATACCAGTCCATCTTGCAACTATTTTTGCAATCTCCTCTTCTGTAACAGTATCTCTTAAAAGAGTATCTTCTTTTTGACTTGCAATTTTTTCTTGTTCCTCTAATTCTTTTTGAATAGAAGGTAATTTAGAATATTTTAGTTCAGCAGCTTTATTTAAATCATAATTTCGTTGAGCTTCTTCAATTTGTGCATTTACATTTTCTAAGTCTTTTCTTAGAACTTGAACTTTATTAATTGCATTTTTCTCATTTTCCCATTTAGCTTTCATTTCATTAAATTTTTCTCTAAGTTCTGCTAATTCTTTCTTTACTTCATCTAATCTCTCTGTTGAAATTTTATCAGTTTCTTTATTTAATGCAGCTTCTTCAATTTCTAAATGCATTATTTTTCTTGAAATATCATCTAGTTCAATTGGCATTGAGTTCATTTCTGTTTTAATTAAACTACAAGCTTCATCAACTAAATCTATAGCTTTATCTGGTAAAAACCTATCTGAAATATATCTATTAGATAAAGTTGCAGAAGCAATTAAAGCTTTATCTTGAATTTTTACACCATGATATACTTCATATCTTTCTTTTAATCCACGAAGTATAGCAATAGAATCTTCAACACTAGGTTCTGCTACCATTACTGGTTGAAAACGTCTTTCTAAAGCTGCATCTTTTTCTATATATTCTCTATATTCATTAAGTGTAGTTGCACCAATACAATGTAATTCTCCTCTAGCAAGTAATGGTTTTAATAAATTTCCTGCATCCATTGCACCATCTGTTCTACCAGCACCAACAATAGTATGAAGTTCATCTATAAATAAAATTATTTTTCCTTCACTCTTTTTTATTTCACCAAGAACAGCTTTTAATCTTTCCTCAAATTCTCCTCTATACTTAGCTCCAGCAACTAATGCACCTAAATCTAAAGAAAAGATTTTCCTATCTTTTAAATTATTTGGAACATCACCATTTACAATTCTTAAAGCTAATCCCTCTGCAATAGCTGTTTTACCTACACCAGGTTCACCAATTAAAACTGGATTATTTTTAGTTTTTCTAGATAATATTCTAATAACATTCCTAATTTCTTCATCTCTTCCTATTACAGGATCTATTTTATTTTCTCTAGCGAGTTTAACAAGTTCTTGACCATATTTTTCTAAAACATTATATGTTTCTTCTGGATTTTGATTTGTCACAGTTACATTACCTCTAATTTCTTTTAATATTTTCAAAAATGAATTTTTATTTAATCCTAATTCTTTAAATAAACTTATTATTCTTTCATTTGAATTATCAAAAATTCCTATCATAATATGTTCAACTGAAATGTATTCATCATTCATTTTTTTAGCTTCATTTTCAGCAGAATTTAAAGCTTTATCAGTATCTGGTGAAATATAAACATTATCAATCTGCCTTCCCGAAATAGTAACCTTTGGAAGTTTTGATATTAACTCATTTAATTTTGATTTAACAAAATTTAAATTTAATTGCATTTTTACCAATATTTCAGAAATTAAACCATTATCCTCTATCATAGCTAATAATAAATGCTCTTGCTCTATCTGCTGATTAGAGTTTTCTGTAGCTATAGTTTGAGCATTTCTTATCGCTTCCATACTTTTTTGAGTTAATTTTTCTACATTCATTTTATACCACCCCTTTATATATAATTTTAGCACTCTCTATGTTTGACTGCTAAAATTATATATCCTTATTTTCTATTTGTCAAGTATTTAAATATTTCCATTTTTAAAAATAAGAACAATAATGGATTTTTTATTATGTCATACTGCAAAAATATATTGCAAAGTCCACGTTTGTTCGTGCGCCAATTTTGACAAAAATTGTGTGCAATGCTTTATTCAGCCTAGCTACTTAAGAAATTTCTTACTGAATAAAAAGTTTTAAATTTTTTTATATACAAGTAAATTCTAATATATAATTGTTTACAATGTTTAAAATTTTTATAATATAAATTTTTTATTTGATAATATTTATTATTATTTAAAAATAAATTAAAAAAATTCATTGCACACTAGAAATTTTTTCGATAATTTTCAACAATTTGTATTGAGACTTTTTCGTAATTGTAATCACATACTATACTAGTTTTATTGAATTTCTATATTATATAAAAAGAGACAAAATATTTTATAGAAGCTGAAAAAGTATTTAAAAATACTTTTTTAGCAACCTCTATTTTATATCTTGTCTCAAAATTTTATAATATATATTATATCTAAATATTATTTTTTAATTCTTCAATTTTTTCTTTACTTAAACCTGTACATTTTTCTATAATTATTATATCAATATTTTCTTTAAGCATCTGCTTCGCTATTTCTATTTTTTCTTCTTTTCTACCTAACTCATGCTCATATTCTTTTGCACTTTCAATTGAAGCTAAATCTTTACATCTTCTTTCTGCTGCATCTCTTTCTTCTTCACTTAAATTTATATCATGCCATTTTTCATATGCTTTTTGTATTTCTTCACTTAAATCTTCCATATCTGATTCCTCCAATTCCAATGGATTTATCAAAAACTTTATCCAATTTTTTAGATTACTTATTTCATTAAAAACCCCTTCTCTTAGCTGTCTCTTAGCTTTTGACAACTCGATTATATCAATTTCAAATACATCTGTCAATTTGATTTTTAGTTCTTCTTCTAGAACGCTCCATTTGGTTTTATATTTCTCTACATCTTTCAAACAATCTAAATCAAATGCTGTTATATATATTACTATTGTTTTTTTCATTTCTTCATATTTTTTTGATTTTTCTATTGACTGCCTATACATTTTGGCCCAATAATCCATTATTCTTTTATCATCATCATGTTTATTTGCTACTTGTATTTCTATATCACATAATATATCACCATCAAGAACTGCTTTTATATCTAATGTTTCTTCTTTGTCATTTAAACTCTCTCTTAACAAATATGGATTTTTAAATTCTATACTTTTTATTTTTTTTCCTATTATGTTACTTACTAAATCTTTCGTAATATCTTCATTTCCTTCGTATCCAAATAATCTTTTAAATATAAAATCATTTTGCGGATACATATACTTTGGTATTTCTTTTGAATTTTTGTTCATTCAATCACTCTCCTCATTATATAATTTTTTAATTGAAATTTCGTAGAGAAATTCTACATTGGATAGTTAAATAGTAAAGAATAAAATTAGATAACAATAGTGGATATTTTCTTATGTTAGACTGTTAAAATATATTGCAAAATCTACGTTAAATTGTTCATACGCCAATTTTGATAAAAATTGTGTGCAATGCTTTTACTTAAGCCTAGCTGCAGAAAGCTTTCCTATTGAATAAAAAAAGAGACAAAATATAAAAAATTTATATTTTGCCCCTTGAATTAAATTTATTATAAGTATTTTTTGTTTATTTGTCAATATTTAATTGTTATAAATTATTTTAAATTTAACCCATCTTTTTTTGTTTTTATTTTAAATATATCTGAATTAACTTTTTCTTTTAATAATTCTTCTCTATATGAAATTATATTAAACTCATTTTTGGTATCAAAAATAAATCTAATAGCTTTAGTATAAGAATTTTCTCTGAGTTCATTTAGTTCTTCTATAATTAAACTTGCTTTAGTTTCTTTTAAAGTTTCAAAGGTAGTTATAAAACCTATACCAGTTCCACCATTATCTTTATGAGTTGTTGCTGGCTCTATACATAATTTATTATAAGTTTCGATTTGAAATTCTATTCCGCTATCATAAATGCAAAATTCATAATTTTCATATTTTATTCCTAAAATAGCTAATATACTTTTATATTTATTTGAACTATAATTTACTGCAATAATAGCATCTCTTAGATGATCTCCAATTAATGTTACTAATTTTGTTTTATCTATATAATTATTTATTAAATGATTTATATTTCCATTAACTTGTAATATAAATTCTATACCATTTTTTCTACATTCACTATTCATATATGTAAACATATCGTCGATTTCTTCTATATTGGTTTTAGGAAAATTAGAATCTAATTTATTTTCATTAAGTTTTTTGGTGTATTCATTTGATAAAGATTTGATTTTATCTTTTAAATCAAGTTCTTCTGCTGTTTCAAAATTCATATTACTTAAAGTATTTTCTACTTTTAATAGTAAGGCTTCTTGCCTATTATAAAATTCATGATTAAGTTTGCTTATTCTAAATTTTTCATCAGAAAGTTTTTGAATTTTTTCATCTTTTTCTTTAATTTGCTTTTCATAATCTAATAAGGTATTTTCTAGGAGTTTTTGTTTGTAGGATAGAGTTAGAGATTCTTTGATCATTATTATCATTATAATTGAAAAATATATAATACTATAATATAAATATATTGTTGCATTCCTGCCTATATATTTCATATCATCATTTGGTGCAATTTCAAAATTATAAGTTAAAATTGAATATAAATATAAAATTATACTACTTATACCAATTAATGTAACATCTAAAGATTTTTTCACATTTATAGTATTTAAAAATTGAAATCCATTTTTAAATCTCTTAAATTTGAAAAACAAAATTAAGATTATTTGTTGAATTAAAATTATAAAAACTATATAAACATACTTATTTTTTATTTTAAAAATATTTTGAATAAAAAATGCTAAACTGATTGATATAAAATACGACACAAAATATATAGAAAAAGAAATTATATTGGATAACATAATAAAACCGATATTCTTTTTTATAATAATAGATAAACATATACACATACTAAAAAATAAAATCAGTGTTGAAAATACAGTCTTAACCGATAAAATTGTACATAATAAATCTGGAATACTAATAAATAAAACAACAATAATAAAATCTTTTTTTGATATTATTTTTAATTTAGTTATTTTAATAAAAATCAAAATAGAACATAAACATGTATAATATATTTTTATTCCATAAATTATATAATCATTTTTACCCCACAAAATACATCATCTCCTATTCTTATATTATACTAAAAAAAAAAATGCAATCAATAAAATTGATTGCAAAAATTAAAATTTTTTATAGTTTTATCTACACCAATAAAGAATCCATTTCCAAAAGTCATCCCACATACAACTCACCTCCGTTTTTCTTTATGACTAAATAATATCATTCAAAGCCTTGATATTAGTGAAAAGAAGCACTTCAAATAAGTTGTATTTCATACTATAAAATTACAAAAAATGACATTTCTTGACAGCAAAAAAATCGGTAATATTTATTACAAAATATTACCGACTTAAATAATTAAGCATTACTTTTTTTATTATTATATATTGAATTATAATAAATTATTTTCATTTATTTTTTACAAATTCTCAACTTCTGTATATTTAATAAGGAGCAATTTTTAATTGCCCCTACAATAAAATTATATTTCTTTTTTTATTTTATCAGCATAATAATAAATAAATTCAGTTGGCGTTGGTACGCCTGTTTCAAAATTTACTTTTGCTGTATAATATTTTGATAAATCATCTATAGAAGAGATTCTCCAAGCATGAAGTATTGCATTTTGCATAGCTCTACTTATTGTACTACTTGATTTTTTATACTTTTTTATTAAATATTGTATAACAGTTGAATTTTCATCATCTTGTTTTTCTAATATAAAATAGATAGCATCAAATAAATATTTTCTACCTTTTAGATGTGAGCTAACTCCAATTAAATCTAATTCTTTATTAATTTGGTCATATATTTTATTTACCTTATCATCTTCATTTGGTATATCTAATTCATTACTCTTTTTATTTGTATTATATCCTCTTAGCAAAACCAAAGTATTTAATACATTTTCATGAGAATAATTTGATTGCTTTTTATAAAATATCAAATCAACTCCATTTTCATGTAAATACTCATATACAGAATCAGATAAAACATTTGTAGTGACAACAACTTTTGGAAAATCTTTCAAATTTAACTTTTTTAATTCTTCCAAAAATATAAAACCATTTCCATTACCTGTTCCTTTATTTAATTCTAAATCTAAAATAACACCATCTATTGAATCTTTCTTTATTATATCTAATCCTTCAATATCGGAATTAGTAATTTTAACAAATTCAATATCTTTTCTTTTTTTAGAAGCCTTCTTAAAAGAATCACATTCTTTAGAATCATCTTCAATCAATAATAATTTCATAGTCTCCATTTTGGTCATCTCCTTAACTTAGTAATAAATCTGATTTTACGTGTATATAATATCACATTTTTATCACTTTTTGTCACGAAATTTCATTACGATTTTTCATAAATTTGATTATTTTTAGTTTTAAAATTTTTACGAGGTGTGAAAAAATGAAACAAGAAATTGGATTGAGAATTAGAGAAATTAGAGAGAATATGAATCTTACAAAAGAAGAATTAGCTAAAGAACTAGGAATTACTGGACAATATCTTGGAATGGTAGAAAAAGGAAAAAATTCTTTATCTTTTGAAAAGTTGAAAATTCTTTGCGATATAAGTAATTTATCATCTGACTATATTTTATTTGGTAAAGAAGATAATTTAACTAATGAAACTAAAGAATTACTTCAAAATTTTACAAATGAACAAATTGAAAATGCTTGTAAAATGCTAAGAGATTTGGCGTTTTTCATAAAAAATGATTAAAGTATCACTTTCAAATGAAAATAATACATTGACTTTTTTAAATCCTATTGGTAAAATTATCGTATAATTCTACTAAAGGGGCTTAATTATGTCAAAAAAATACGATTTTCCTCAAAATAGCTTTGGTGAAAAATTCAATGAAATCTATTTTGATGCTTTAGAAAAAGTCAAAGAAACAAATGAATATATCAATAATACTAAAAAATTAAATTTATATAAAAATATTTTAAAAAATAATTATCAAGTAAATTCTGAATTTATAGAAGAATTTATAGATCTAATTGAAGAAAAATTAGAATTAGAATATGAAAATGGTATAAAGAATTTTGTTAAATATATAGATAATAGAAATAAGGTTGATTTATAATTGAGCTACTTTTTCCGTAGCCATTTTATAATCAATCTTTTTTATATTTTATCATATCTATATCATAATTTGTCATAAAAAATATATTTTTTACTAATTTGTATTGATAAATTTCAAAAAATAATATATTATAGATTAAGTTTTATTTTTATTATCTTTACTTAAGTAAATCTACTTAAGCTATTTCCAGATAAAATCAATAATTAAGGAGGTTTCTTTATTTGAAATTTAGCAAAATAAATATTGATGAATTTATTAATAAATGGATTAACTTTAGAGAAGAAGAATTATCTTATCTAACCACAGAAGATAAAAAACATTTAATAGAATTTGATGATCATACTAGTAAAATATTGAAAAATGTAAGTGATATCAACAAAGCATTTGTAACTAATGAATTAACCGAATTAGATAATGAATTTGCAGATTATGTTACATATTGGAATAGAAAATATTATGAAAATGGATTTAAAGATGCTTTTCGTATAATGCTATTTGGAATTAGTGATAATTAATTTGATATTTAAAAATAGTGATGTTATAATTTTTTTGAAAAGAGGTCTATATGAATAATGCAAAAAGTATTTTAAAAAAATATTTTGGATATGATAATTTTAGGTTAGGTCAAGAGGAGATTATTAAAAATATTTTAGATAAAAAAGATGTTTTAGGAATAATGCCTACAGGTGCTGGAAAATCAATTTGTTATCAAGTTCCTGCAATAATTTTAGATGGAATAACAATTGTTATTTCTCCCCTAATTTCCTTAATGAAGGATCAAGTAGATAGTTTAAATGAAATTGGAATTCCTGCAACTTATATTAATAGTACTCTTAATGATTTAGATTATTCTAATACAATTCAAAATATAATTTATAATGTATATAAAATAATTTATGTAGCTCCAGAAAGATTAAACTCTGATAGATTTTTAAATTTACTTAATTCAATTAACATATCTATGATAACAATAGATGAAGCACACTGTGTATCACAATGGGGTCACGATTTTAGGCCTAGTTATAGAGAAATTGCAAATATGATTTCAAATTTAAAAAGTCGCCCTATAGTTTCTGCGTTTACGGCTACTGCAACAGAGCTTGTAAAAAATGACATTATAAATCTATTAAATCTAGATAATCCTTATACTTTAGTTACTGGATTTGATAGGAAAAATTTAAATTTTAGTGTAGAAACGCCTACTAATAAAAAAAATTATCTTTTTAACTTTCTCGAAGAAAATAAAAATGATTCTGGTATTATATATTGTTCAACTAGAAAAACTGTAGATAACTTATATGAAACATTATTAGAAAAAAATTATAGTGTAACTAAATATCATGGTGGAATGTCTGAAAATTCTCGTTCAAAATCTCAAAATGATTTTACATATGATAGATGTAATGTTATGATTGCTACTAATGCTTTTGGTATGGGAATTGATAAATCAAATATTCGTTATGTTATTCATTATAATATGCCTAAAGATTTAGAAAGTTATTATCAAGAAGCTGGTCGTGGTGGACGTGATGGTGAAAAAGCAAAATGTATTTTATTATTTAGTAAAGCAGATATTGTTACAAATAAATTTCTAATTGAACAATCAACATCTAATTCCGATCATAAAGTTGAATATGAAAAATTAAACGATATGATAGATTATTGTAACACTGATAAATGTCTTAGAAAATATATTTTAGAATATTTTAATGAAACTCCTAATTTTACATCTTGTAATAATTGTAGTAATTGTTTATCTGAAATCGAAAAAACTGATATAACAATAGATGCAAAAAAAATATTATCTTGTATAAAGCGAATGAATGAAAGTTACGGAATTGGTTTAGTTGCAGATGTTTTAAAAGGTTCAAATTCATCAAAAATTCGTTCATTTGGATTTAATAATTTATCTACATACGGAATAATGAATGAATATAGTAAAGATACTATAAAAGATTTAATATACTACTTAATAACTGAAGATTACATAAATAGTATTGGTGACAAATACCCTATTTTAACATTAAATCCAAATTCAAAAGAAATATTATTTGGTGATTCAAAAATATTTATAAAGAAAAAAATAGCAAAAATAGATGAAAATTCAATTAATACAAATAATGATTTAGATTATGATATAAATCTTTTTGAAATTCTAAAAAAATTAAGAAAAGAAATTGCAGAAGAAAATCATATTCCACCATTTATTGTTTTTACAGATGTTTCATTAAAAGAGATGTCCACATATTATCCTATAACTGTGGAAAAAATGCTTGATATCAATGGTGTTGGTACTAATAAATTTGAAAAATATGGTTCAATTTTCATTGAAGAAATTAAAAAATATGTTGAAGAAAATAATATTATAATTTCTGAAAATATACCAGAAAAAACTAATTTAAATTCTAAAATTAAAGCAGAAAAACCACCTAAAGAAGATACAAAAATTATATCTTACAATCTTTATAAAGAAGGAAAATCCATTGATGAAATAGCAAAAATAAGAGAAATTACTAAACAAACTGTAGAAAAGCATCTATTAAAATGTTATGAATTAGGAATGGATATTGATTTAGAAAAAGAAATTCAAACAGAATATAAAGATTTAATATTAGATGCCATAGAAAAAATAGGTACTGAAAAATTAAAACCTATTAAAGATGCTCTACCAAGTCAAGTTAGTTATTTAGATATTCAGTATTATATAATATTATCTAATCAGTAGCTTTTACTCAGCCTAGCTACATAGAACTTTACTACTGAATAACAAAAACCATTGATAAGAAATAAATTCTTAAGCAATGGTTTTTATTTTTGATAGAATTAGTCTTTTAAATATCTCGCACAATCAAATCGCAATTATTTGGACCTGTTCCTATATATTTTACAGGAACTCCTGTTGTCTCCTCAATTATTTTTATAAATAATCGAGCCTTAAACGGAAGAGAATCAAATGTTTTCATATTCTCACTGTCTATTTTCCAACCTCCGTCAAACGTAATATAATTAGGAGTAGGAGTTTCATGAGTAAACTCCATATTGTCAGGATAATAGCTGATGTTTTTGCCTTCATATTTATATTCTGTACAAATCTGCACAGAACCATGTTCCAAGCCATACTCTCCTAAAGTATCCAAGCGAGTTATACAAAGATAATCTGCACCAGATATTTCAGCAGAATTTTTGGCAAGCACAGCATCAAAAGCTCCTGTTCTTCTTGGTCTACCTGTTGTAGCTCCATATTCTTTGCCAATTTCACGTAAAATATCGCCTTCAAATGCTTCTTGTTTTTCGTAAGATGTCAGTTCACCTTGGCTGTTGATGTGAGATACGTATTCAGTAGGAAATGGTCCATTACCTACTCTGGTAAAATACGCCTTATTCACATTTATAACTTCAGTTACATCCTTATGAGAAAGATGAGCTCCAGAAAGAGTACCTAAAGTATTTGAATCACTCGAAGTACAATTTGGATAATCTCCATTCTCAATACTCAACCTTGTTGACTGAGCTCCTTCAACTACGATTTTTGCCAGAGGATTATCTAAGTATTTTTTTACGAACTCATGACCATTTACCACCATGTTATTATCTTTAAGGAACTTACCATATGAATGATAGATAGTTGCTAACTCATTAGGATCTACCACACATTCCGACATATTAAAAGCTTTGAAAAGTTCATTATGAGCTTTTATTGCCACAGCTATTTTACTTGCCAGTTCCTGTTCTGAAAGTAAAAGATCATACACTAACAAACCAGTACGAAGTCTGTTATCTGAATAAGCAGGACCTATACCTTTTCCAGTTGTACCAATCTTTTTGCTTTTCAAAGACTCGTGCAATCTGTCTAAATCCTTATGATACGGCATAACTACATTGCACGTACCACTGATTTTAACCCGAGATTTTGGATCGAAAATATAATTGTCAGAAAGCATTTTTAATTCTTCCTGCAACACCTCCATATCCAAAGCTACACCTTGACCTATCAGACACATTGTATAATTATATACAATACCGCCAGGAACAAGATGTAATGCCATCTTCACAGTTTCCCCGCTCGTGTTATTGTAGTATACTGTGTGACCAGCATTGGCCCCTCCAGTAGCTCTAATAACCAAATCAGCCTCCTTAGAGAAATAAGCATCAACTTTGCCTTTGCCCTCATCTCCCCAGTTTGCTCCGATTATTAACTTCACATCTGCCATAAAAAATCGCTCCTTCTTAAAATGTAATTGGTTTTTGGTTTTATGCGAATAAAAGTAGAATAATCTATCACTCTCCTTAAATAATAATTATTATTGATAAAGTAAAAAAACTTTAACGTTAGAAATTATAACATCATTTTTACAAAAAATCAATAATTATTATAAAACTTCAGCCATTTTCCCTGAAATTCTTTATTTTCTAGGAATATATGAAAAATAATACACTATTTTTAAATAAAAAACAATTCTTTTTTCTTTTACTTATTTACTTTAATAATTTTCATATAAAATTACTGTACATTTAATAGTTTATAAATCTAACCACATCACTCATTTTTTTTTAACTGTATAGAATGAAATAATAAAAAAACATTGCTAAGAAATAAATTCTTACACAATGTTTTTTAATAAATATTAACATAAAAAATCTTGCAAAATTATATTGTTATTATTCATCCTGTTCCAATATATTTTTTAAAAATCCTGTAATTTGTTTAATTATTTCAATAAAAATACAGCCTTATATATTATTTTTGATTTTTAATTATTAAAATAATTATTAAAACTATTACACTAGTAATTGATAATATTATATAAAATATTATAGAATCTCCTGTTTTTGGTAATGCTATAGATACAACTCTTTCTTTTGGCTCATTTATAAACTCATTTGATATTTCATCTATTTTGTATTCGTCACTTGTGTCTTTTGATTCTTCATTTTCTTCTTTATTTACATTACTTGAAGAATTTAGTGTTTCTTCTTTTTTATGCCCATTATTAGAAACATTTGATTCTTCCTCTTTCTTATCTTCAATACTTGGTTCTTTGAATTCTTCCCCTTTTTTATCTTCATCACTTGGTTCTATGGATTCTTCCTCTTTTTTATCTTCACCACTTGGCTTTTTTGTTTTTTCTTCTTTTTTATATTTATTTTCAAATACTACACTACTAGCTGTAATTCCATTTTTCTTTACTTTTTTTGTAGCTTCTAATAAACCTTCTGTATTTGTTACTTCATATACTACAGTGTATACAGAATCATCGTATTCATAATCTTCTTTGCTATTTTCTGTTTTTTCTTTAATTGTATATGTATATGTTCCTGTTTCTTCAAAACTTATTGTTCCAAAACTTGCTGTTCCTGTTCCTTTTACTGTTGCCATATTATTTTCTGGCATTGGAGTTTGAGTGTTTTCTGCTGTTAATTCAAATTCAAATGTTTCATCTATATCTTCAAATGTTTTTCCTTTTAAATCTATAACATTTTTTGTAATTCCTAGGCTTACTTCTGCAACATCTTTTGCATTTTCTTAATCTATATTTGTTGTATCATTTATAAATGTAACAGTTACATCTTCCCCTTGATTTACAGTTTCTATTTCTGTACTTAAAGCTTTTTTAGCTTTTTTATTAGCATCAGATTGTTTTTCAAATTTGTTTACTCCATTTGCATCTGTTAATTGGTATGATGCTATTGTTGTTGATGCAAGTTCTTTTATTCTATAAGTTGTTCCTACTGGAATATCATAAAATTCTGCTTGTTCTCCTCCTGCTAATTCTATTGTAAGTTCTGCTTTTCCATTTGGCTCTGCTGTTATTTTTCCTACTGAAGAATTAAATGATGAATTTTCTTCCATATTTGCAAATTCTATATCAAACATATAGCTTTTTGTATCACTTTCATCTGTTACTGTTTTTGCTATTTTCAAGTTTTGTGTTACTGTCTTTTGGTTTGTAAATGTTATAGTAACATTTTCTCCGTCATCTGCTGTTTCAGTTGCTGTTGTTAATGGTACATTTTGTTTTGTGTTGGTATTTGATGTACTATTTATTAAACCTAAATTGCTTGCATCAGTTATTGTATATGATGAAATATAATCTCCAGCATATTCAAATACTTTATATTTACTTCCAACTGGTATTTGTTGTATTGTTATAGATTCATTATTTTTTAATTTTATTGATACATTTGCGGAACCTAGCTCATCTGCAACAAAGTTTGTACCATCTGATAAATTGTATATTTTATTTGGTTTTAAATTATTTAATTCAACTTCTAAACCATACTCTTCATCTACTTCGTTATTTCCTGTTACAACTTTTTTTATTGTAAGATTTACATATTTTTGTTCTGGATCATCTGGCTCTCCTGTTCCTGGCTCATCTGGATCAGCTGGCTCAGCTTCTTTTCTATTCGTAAATGTAACTGTTTTTTCTTTATCTGCTTCTATGTTACCTTCATTATCATTATTTTCTGTTGTATATCCTGCAACTTCTTTTTCTTCTACTTTGTAATGTATTCCTTCTGGTATATCTGTAATTGTAACTGTTTCACCTGCTTTTAATGCTACTGTTGCCACTCCATTTTTAAATGCCATATTTCCAAATATTTTTGTATCTGCTATAAGATCAGAATCTGCAGTTCCTGCTGTTAATGTTACTGTAAATGTAAATGTTCTTCCTTCTTTACTTGCATCTAATACTGTTCCTTCACTATCTTGTACTATTTTTTTAATTATTAATTTTCCATATTTAACTTCTGCTTGTGGCTCAACTGATGGCATTTGGTTTGTTATTGTAAATGATAATTTGGTTGTTATTTTTAAATATTTACCATCACCTTTTCCAATAACTTTATATGAATTTTCATCATCTAACCATGTATATTCTTTTTTTCCATCATCATTAGTAGTTTCAGTAGCATCTTCTGGTATTTCAGGATCTTCTAATTCTTCAGTAGTAAATAAAGTTCCTATATTTTCTTCTGTAAAATCACTTGTATAACCATCCATTAATGAACTAGATTCTTCCCAAACATACCACTGTGCATTGGGATCTTCTACATAAAAGGTGTATTTCCATACATCACCATCTTTAACCCATGTTACCTTTTTTTTGCTTTTGTCTCCATCTTCATAATTTGCATCATCATCTCCGTTTGTGCTATATGTAATTGAATCATCAGTTCCATCTAACCACTGCTTCGTTTGTGCAAATAATTTTGAAACTGAAATATCTTTATAATTAAACAATATACATACAATTAATGTAATTACTAAAATTATTGGTATAATACTATATTTAAGAATTTTCTTTTTCATATAGTTTTTCCTCCATTATTTTCTTTCTATTATTTATTGTCGAATAAAATTCATAATATTTTTAAATCTAGCTAAGCTTTTTTTAGTATTTAGACAATGAATTATTTCATATTTTATTTTTTGATAATTTAATTTGTAAATCCATATTTATTGACACTAGACAATCCTACCCTTTCACTTACTTCCTTTCTAACTTTTGTTGAATTGAAATTATCAAATTCAACACTATTCTAGACAGAAGCCAAAGCTCAAGCCTACCATGCCACATGTGATGCCTCTGGAAATGAGACCATTGTCACTCACATTCAATATATAGTTCATATATTGAATGTTAAACGATCTAAGCCACCAGTAATCAGTTATGCCTTTTTCATTATAGATTACTCTATTTGTATTAGAGCTTGAACTATATGTTGATATTTTATATTTTGAACTACTGTTTCCAAATTTATCATAACCATCTCCATTTTTTCCAAGACCTTCGTCTTTGTTAGTTGAACCATATATTTCTCTGTCTGAAAATAACCATATATTATCATATATATCACTATTTTGTGTATAATTTGATGTTGATTTAGTTACATAGCTTACTTTCTTTGCTGTTATTACATTTCTTAAATCACTTTCTATACAACTATATAAACAATTTGATTCTATTAAGTTTTTATCTCCTGCATATTTTTCATTTGTCTTATCATTCTCACCTATTAATGTTGCTCTAATATGTGAAGAAGAATATCCTCCTGCATACATCCCATTTGAGCCAGAACCTCCACTATCCGTGGCTGCTGAATTATCATAGCTACTAGGATTCCATTTTAAATAATAACTTTTTATCGTTCTGTATAATGTTCCGGCTCCATCTCCATACGCTGTTTGTTTTAGTCCAATTGCTATAGTATCATTTAAATTCAATTTTACACTTTTTGTATCTCCGCATAGCATTGCATCTGTAAATACCGTTGGGTCTTCTTTAGACTGTTCTGCAATTTGTTCCCATGTCATTTCATGTAAATTTATATTGTATTTATTTTTTTGCTCTTCTGTTCTTGTTACATTTTCTAAATCTTCTTTTTTTATTGTTTCTGTATCATCTTCAGCTACTGTATGAGTTACTATTACTACTTTATATGTTCCATCATCATTTTTTTCATATTCGTGAGTTACATATTTATTATTATAATTTTCTCCTACTGCAGGTCCAAAAGTTAACCCTAATTTTTCATCATTTTTTCCCTCATCTTGGTTTATTCCATATATTTGCACTGCATATTTTACTAGCATTCCTTGTTCTTCCACATATTCATATGTTCCATTCTCTAAGATTCCTATTAAACTTGTATATTCAGATTCTTTATTTGTACTTTGATTTTTCCATGTTCCTTTTGGTAATAAAGATGTATCAAATAATTTTAAATTTCCTCCTACAGTTATATATCTAAGTGATGTCATTGTTCCTTCATTTTCAGTATTATTTCCAAATAAATATTGTATTCTTTTTTCATCTTCTATACATAAATTGTTAAACCATTCTATATTCAAATTTTCTATTGCTGTACAATTATAAAACATTTTTTGCATATTTGTTATGCTTTCCGTTAATTCTGGCCTTCCTAATACATCTATCCAATATCCATTTTTATATATTCCTTTCCAATCAATGTCTTTCAAGCTGGTTTCTTCATTAAAGTAATAATCTAAGTTTGCTGGTAATACTCCTAAATCCGCATTTGTCCACCAATATAATATATTATCTTCTACATAACCATATATTTTATATTCTGCATCTTTATTATCAAAATCTTTATCTAGTCTTTGAACACCTTCTTTTTCAATTACTTGTTTCTCATTTAGTGTTGTATTTTTCTCAAATTTTGTTACAGTGTCATCTGTTGTTACATAATCTATTATACTATGTGTTTCATCTGCTGTTCTAAAATATGCTTTGGTTTTATAATTTTCAGGTTTCTTAGTTGAAATATATATTGTAGGTTCTTGGCGCTCTGCATTTGTTTTATTATCTATCCATTTTTTAGTAACTGTTACTTGTCCTTTATTACGCTTGTTATACCATATATATGGATCGTTATCTATTGGCCATATTGTAGTTCCGTCTAATATTACTCTCCCATCATCTCGTACTTCCACAATACGATTTTCTGTATCTTGTTTATAATTTATATTATCAGTTATTGGGACTTCTATTTCTTGTAAAAAATATATTCCAGATTCTAAGCCATCAAATGTTACATATCCTGTATTTTCTACTGAAATTACTGCTCTGTCATATACATTTCCGTAGTTACTACGTCCATATAATCTAAATTTTGCTCCACCTAATTTTGAATAATTATATGAATCTTCTTTTACAAAATAGAAATTATGTAATGGTTCATTATAAACCTGGTATTCTCCACTTTCTTTCTTTTCTAAATAGATGTCACCTGTTATTTCAAAATTTCCCAACTCATCTATTTTTACTGTATATATATTTTGATTTAGTATATATCCTGATATAGTTGATTCTTCTACAAATGTATATATTCCTTTTTCCAAATCTTTAAATGTTACTTTTCCTTCTGCATCTGATGTTGCCATTCTTTCTGTTTTAGTTCCATAGTCAGATATTCCTGTTAATTTAAATGTTACTCCTTCTAATGATTTATTTTTATCTATGTAATCTTTCTTTATAAAATAGAAACTATGATGTGGTTCGTTATATATATTGTACCTTCCATTTTCATAAATAGATTCATATTCTTCTGTTGATTCTGCTTTCTTTTGTATATCATAATTATTATTCTCATCAACTATTACCCTAAATACATTTGTATTTATTGTATAAGTAGTAATTGTTTCAACTTCTTTTAATTCATACTTTCCTTTTTCTATATTTTCAAATATTACTTTTCCGTTTGAATCTGATATTGAATACATTAATACTTCATTTCCATAATCTGATGTTCCTGATAATTTGAATTTTACACCTTGTACTGGTTTATTTTTATCTACTAAGTCTTTTTTGTATAGTATTACATTTGCATGTGCTCTTGGAGTATTGGTTATTTTTGTTATGTTATTGTTCTCTATTAACTTTCCGTCTATATATACTGTTTTATCTACATTGATTTTTACTGTATGCTCTGTATGATCTTCTATCCAATCAGATGTACCTTCGTATTCTTGTAATATATATTCTCCGGCTTCTATACTTTTAAATGTTATATATCCAGCTTTTCCAGAAGTTATATATTTATTAACCTCTGTTCCATATATTGATTTTCCATATAATCTAAAAGTTATTCCTTTTATTCCTTCGTTTTCATCTTTTGAATTTACTTTTTGTAATTTTACATCTGCTACTACTCTATATTTTACTGTTGTATAATCTTGATGTATAAAATAATCTACTGTATCAAAAAACTCATCTATTAGTGTATTTTGAATATATACATTATTGTATGAATATTGATTTTTTTCAAATTCTTTTGTCTCAGTTTGTGGTGCTTCCATGTAAAGTACCGCTGTTACAGAATCTCCTGAGTTTAATATATAATCATTTCCTTTTGCATCTTTTGTCATATCTATTGCTATTGCTTTTGCACTACTTAAATCATCTTCTTCTGATATTTTTTTCCATACTGCTGTATTATTTATATCGTTATTTTTTTCTATGTTTAAATTTTCTATTGTACTTATATAAATTTTTGTATCTATACCTTTTTCTTTTAGTTGTGTTATATCTATTGATTTTAGTGTACCTCTCCATCCACTTGTATTTGTTGTTCCATCTGTATTTGTTGGTTTAAAGTTTTCCAAACTATCAAAAAATATTAAATTTTTTGCTGAACTCATATATGTATTTTGGAAACGCAATTTATATGAATAGGTTTCTCCTGGCTCTACTTCTGTATTATAAGAATAATCAGCTTCCTTCGAATTTTTTACTTTTTTGTATAATCCTGATACTGCTGATGTTAAAGCATTTATGTTATATGTATTTTCTGCATATAAAAATTTTTTAGCATTTGTGGTTTTATCTAAATCATTATATAATAGTTTATTTGTAAAGCTTAAGTTTCCTCCATCATCAGCAAAACCATTCGTTATTTTTTCATTTCCTGTTTCATATGCTACTGGATTTAAAACATATCTTCCATAATCTATTATATTATCCCATGATAATTCTGTTGTATAATATACATTATAATATTTAGCTTGTTCATCTATTGTGACAATTAACATTGTTCTACCTGATTTATTATAGTTTTGGATTAATTCATATGAGAATTCATTTTCAGATAAAAAGCCAGAATCTGTTTGTACTTGTATACTATCTAAATCTATCTGCGCTCCTAATGGTATTAAATCATAGAATTTTCCTGAATTTTGTGCTATATATTCTGACTCTCCATTTCCAGATGTTGCTGTTTCCCATGCATTTACTTTCCATGTTATTATATACTTTTTCTTTGCTACTTTATTTGAAACTGATGTTACAGCTTTTCTTATATCAGAATCATAATAAGTTACTCTAGCATAGTCATAAGCTGAAGTTGTTTTTTCAAATATTTTTTCTTCTTTATAGTTTTTTATTTCGGTACTTACATTATTTTTTATTTTTATACTAGATTTATTTTTTATTTTTTCTTGTACATAATCTGAATTTGTTAATACATACCAAGGTGTTACTTGTATATTTGTATAATAATGTTTATTTTTAGTTATAAATCTCCAACCTGTTGCGTGTACACTATCTTTGAATGTTATTTTACTTGTTGTCATTTCTGACACACGATCATCTTTTTTCGTTAATACATTTGTATTTAAATTGTATTCACCAATTTCAATCCACTCATTTTTATCTTCAAATTTTGCATAAAATACTATCGTTTCATCTTTTTCATATTTTGCTGACACTTGATTAAATTTATTATAGAAATCATCATATTCTGCATCTTTATTTGTTATACTATATGTTAAATAATCTAGGTAATAATCATTATAACTCATTTGTTTTTCATCATCTTCTAAATATAAAGAATCATCCCATGTGTCATATGTTACATAATTTAAACCATAATCTTGATAATTATCTGTTGAACCACCTTCTTTTAAAGTCCATGGATATGCATAACCAACTATTTCAGTAAAATATTTGAATCCTTTTAATTCATTTACTTCAGCCCCCCCTTCTTCATCTTCTTGCATTTTTTCTAAATCATAATTTGCATAATCCCAATATGTTCCGAATCTACTACGCCAATTATTATTACCATATTTAAATAAATCAAAACTTCCTGTTGGTTTATCAAATGAAATATCCCAATTAAATGTATTTGATGATGTTGCGTTTGTTTTATTATCTACTTTATCTATTGGTTCTAATGTTGCTGTAATAGTATTTTTTAATTTATAATTTTTTCCCATATATGTACTTTTTTTATGTTTTGTTAATACATAATCATATCTATAACCAATAGTTTGTTGATTTGCTACTTCATTTTTATTTGTAAAATTTTTTTCTCCTGCTAATTTATATCCTACTAATTGATAATCTTCTTCAGTAATCTCTTCTTCAAAATTTGATTCATCTTTTACCAAATCTTCTAACACAAAATTATATTTTTGTGTTGATGTTCCTATATATGATGATATTTCCCATACCAAATAATAATACTCTTCTGCATCTGCTGGTTTTTCTCCCCACGAATCATTCCATTCACGATATATTATTGGATAACGTTTTTGTGTACTTGTTATTTTTGCAGTAGTGTTTATAAATACATCTTTGTCTTCTGAAATATTATATAATGTATCATTTTTTACATTTAAAGCTATTACTGCATAAAAAGGATCTGATGCTGTTCCACCTTCTTTTACAGATTTAGTATTTTTCGTATCATAATCTTTATAACTAAATGTTGTAGATTTTGTAGCATATGCAACTTCAAAATATCCATTTAATCCAGCTTCTACCTCATCTGCATTATATATAACTAGATAATCCCCATCTTCTTTATATACAAATTCCCCTTCGCCTTCATATTCATCTATTGTTGGTAATGACATTACATATGTATCATCTAAATTGCCATCTCTATTTCTTATTATTGATTTTGGTATTGTAATTTGCACAGATTCTGCTGGTAATTCCTCTAAACCAGAAAATGCATAATTTACGCGAAATGAAAATTCGTGTCCACTTGATGAATTTTTTGGTGTCCATACAAGATTTCCATTTATATCTTTAGAAGCTCCAGATAAAAATTGTGTTTCAAAAGTTTTTATTTCGTAATTATTATTTTTTGTTTTAAATTTTCCATCTTCTTTAAGTTTTTGTATATCTTCTTTTGTTTTTGTCTTTACTTCCAACAAATTTTCTGTATTAATATCACTAGTAAAGTTTGTTACATTCAAAACATTATCAGAATTTTTTGGCATATTTTCTTTATTTATATTTTGATTTACTGAATTAGTATTTGAACTTTCAATATCTTTTCCTTCTACTTCCTTATTTTCATTTACATCTACTTTTTCATTACTTTTTACTTCAATTTCATTATTTTTTTCACCTACTTCCTCATCACTAGTATTTTTTGAATCTTCATTCTCTTTTTCTTCTAATAATTCATTATTAAAACCTTGAGTATTAGGCGTTTCAGTAGTATTATCAGTAGCTTCTTCTACATCACTTTCCAAACGAACTTCTTGTGTAGAATTACTATCAGCAGTTTCTTCTTGTTTCTTTAATACTTCAACACTGTTCTCTTCAGCAAAAATTGCTACTTGTAAAAAATTATTGCTTAACATTATTAGTAAAATAAATATACAAAGAATTTTTTCTAAAATTCTTTTATAAATTTTATTTTTCATGCCTTATCCTCCACATAATAATATTTATTTTTATATTAATATAAATAAAATAAAATTTAAATAGCAGTTTTTTTAGATATAATAAAGTTCTTTACGGAAACATTTTTTGTGAATTTTATTAAGTTTTTATAACATTTTTCTATATAATTCGACCAAATATTACATATATACATATATTTTTTTATCAAAACCCACTATCCCTAATAAAATTTGTTTGATTAAACATTACAGTAACTTATATTTCTATTTTTTAACATTTATCAAATAAAAGATATATGAAAAAATGAAGGTCAACTGAGACCCTTAAGTTTCTCAATAGACCTTCTTAAAAATTAGAGATTGATAATCACCCGAATATTTATTAACTTAATAAAATTTATATTAAGAGAAAAAAAGACGGGCGATTGATAATCGCCCACCTAAGAAATATATTGATTATAATATAATTTCATTATGCTGGTTCAAACATATCTTTTCCAACCCCACATACTGGGCAAACCCAATCTGCTGGTAAATCTTCGAATTTTACTCCTTCTTTTTCTTCATCATAAACATCTCCACAAATTGTACATACATATTTCATATATTTCACCACCTTTAATCTTTTAAAATATTATCTGCTAAAGTATTTAGCTGATTTCTGCTTTCTTCATTTAATCTTGATTTTATAGTTACCATTGGCTCTACAATTTCAACATTTTTCATTTCAGAAATAATTTGTTTCATACAATTTCCAGCACTAGGTGCCCATGTACCATTTTCAACTATTCCTACTTTTCTATTTTGATAATTTTTTCCTTTAAGATTTAAAAGAAGATTTCTCATTGGAGGGAATAAATCTGCATTGTAACTTGAAGACATAAAAATTACTTTTCCATATTTAAAAGCATCTTCAATATTTTCAGCAAAATCTTCTCTTGTTATATCTGATAAGACTACTTTTTTAGCACCTTTTTCTTCTAATATATTTTTAAGCTCTTTACCAGCTTCAAATGTATTTCCATGAATAGAACTACATGCTATAAAAATTCCTTCTGTTTCTGGTTTGTATGAGCTCCAAATATCATATTTATTTATATAATGACTTAAATTTTCTTTAAGAATTGGTCCATGTAAAGGACAAATTGTTTTTATATCTAAACCAGCAGCTTTTTTTAGAACAGCTTGAACTGAAGGGCCATATTTTCCAACTATATTGAAATAATATCTTCTAGCTTCACAGTCCCATTCTTCTTCAGTATCTAAAGTACCAAATTTTCCAAAACCATCTGCACTAAATAAAACTTTTTCTGTTTCTTCATATTCCATCATAACTTCTGGCCAATGAACCATAGGTGCCATGATGAAATGAAGTTTATGGTTTCCAAGCTCTAATGTATCTCCTTCTTTAACTTCAACTTTTCTAGAATCTAGATTTTCGATATTAAAAAATTCCTTCATAAATACAAAAGTTTTTCCATTTCCAACAATTTTCATATTTGGATATTTGCTAGCTAAAGCTTCAACATTATAAGCATGGTCTGGCTCCATGTGTGAAACAACTAAGTAATCTGGTTGTCTTCCATTTAAAGTTTTTTCAATATTTTGCATCCATTCTTCTGATTTTCTTTTATCTATTGTATCCATAATTGCTATTTTTTCATCTAATATTACATAACAATTATATGAAATACCATTTGGAACTATATATTGTCCTTCAAATAAATCAATATCTTTATCGTCTGCTCCAACATATATAATATTTTCTGATATTGTAGTATCTTTCATTTCTATCATCCTTTCCTAAAATTGTGTTCATAGTATATCATAAATTTTAAAAAAAGTATATTTTTTTTATAATTTTTAAATCACCAGTTTAGGTTTTTTTGCAAAATATATTTTACTTTTACAATTCACCCACCATTTAAAATAATTATATAAAATTCTTATTAAACAACTCTTCAGCAAGTTTTCTAAAAGCTGGTAACGATCTTTTAATCATTTCATTTGAAACACAATAAGATATTCTAACATACCCAGACCCTGCAAATGAACTTCCAGGTACAACTAAAATATTATATTTTTTTGCAATTTCGCAAAATTCTTTATCATCAATTGGTGTTTTAACAAATAGATAAAAAGCTCCTTGAGGATATATACATTCAAAATTCAATTTTTTAAGTTCGTTATATAATAAATCTCGATTCTCTTTATATTCAGTTATATCTGTTTTTAAATTTACACATTTTTTAATAACTTTTTGCATTATTGAAGGAGCATTAACAGATCCTAAAACTCTATTTGCAATAGTAACTGCTTCAAAAACTGTTTTACTATCCTCCATTTCATTTGGAACTACAACATATCCAATTCTTTCTCCTGGAAGTGATAACGATTTACTATAAGAATATACAACAAAAGTATTATTATAAAATTTTGTCACATATGGTACTTCAATATCATCATAAACTAATTCTCTATATGGTTCATCTGAAATTAAGAAGATAGTAATATTTAATTCTTTTTGCTTTTTCTCTAAAATTTCAGAAATAGCTTTTAAAGTAGATTCTGAATATACAACTCCTGTTGGATTATTTGGAGAATTAATAATAACAGCTCTTGTATTTTTATTTATTTTCTGTTCGAATTCTTCTAAATCTGGCTGAAAATCACTTTCTTTACATAATACTTCTACGATTTTTCCATCATAATTATTTACATAATTCTTATATTCTACAAAATATGGTGCAAATACTATTACTTCTTCATTTGGATTTAAAATAGATTTTAATACTATATTCATTCCACTTGCAGCACCAACTGTCATGATGATGTTGTTTTCATCAAAATCTGTATTAAACTTTTGATTTATAGAATTAGCTATAGCTTCTCTTACATCTTCATACCCACTATTACTCATATATCCATGAAGTGAAATAGATTCTTCAGAATCTACAATATTTTTTATAGCTTCATTTACTTCTTTTGGAGCAGGTACACTTGGATTACCTAAACTAAAATCATAAACATTTTCTTTGCCATATATACTAGCTAACTTCTTCCCCTCTTCAAACATTTGCCTTATAACAGAATTGTTGTTAACTAATTTTTTCATTTTATCAGAAATCATACTAATACCTCCCTAAAATTTTTAATTTACTACATTTTGTTTTTAAAATTTTTATAGTTTCATCCATTTTTTCATTTACTTCTAAATCTACTAAAAATATATATTCTCCTAAAACTGTTTTAGCTGGTCTTGATTCAATTTTACTTAAATTAATTTCATTTTTATTAAACAATCCCAATACATCATATAAAGCACCTGGTTTATTTTTAGTAGAAAATATTAACGACATCTTATCACCTATTTTGTTTTGATTTTTTGATAATACCCAAAATTTAGTTTGATTTGAATCATTATCTTGAATATTAGCTTCAATTAGTTTTAATTGATATTCGTTAACACAATTTATATTTGCAATACATGCACAATAATCTTTATTCTTAATTTCTTTTGCAGCAAGAGCTGTACTAGATATTTCTACCACATTTGCATTATGCAAATTATTTTCTATATAATTTCTACATTGTGCTATAGCCTGAGGATGAGAATAAACCTCTTTAATTTCCTCCAAATTATAATTTCTATTAGCAATTAAATTTTGAGTTATTTTTAGTATTATTTCACTTTCTATATAAATATTATTACTTTCAACTAATGAATCTATAGTTTCGCTAACACTTCCTTGTAAAGAATTTTCAATAGGAACAACTGCTCTATCTACATTTCCTTTTTCAACACTAATTATACAATCTTTAATTGTTTTATATTCTATCAGTTCATCATCTTTTTCTGCAATTTTCACTCCCGCATCAAAAGAAAAAGTACCTCTAGGACCTAAAAAACCTATTCTCATAATTACTCTTCTCCTTTTCAACAATATGAGTATATCATAAATTATTTCAAATACCAAGATTTTTTTATAAAAGGAATTTCGAAAAAGACATAAGTTCATAATTTAAGAGGAGAATGTGATATTATATATTCATTATTCGCCATCTATTATCCTCCTAGCCATTTTCTTCATTTCTTCATGTGTATAATATTTAGTATTTGAATTTTGAAAAATTAAAATATAGGAATAGTCCAATAAACTTATAACAAAATGGATTTAGGAAACGTCAGACTGTGTAAAAAATAATAAAAAAACATCTAAAAATTATATATTTTTAGATGTTTTTTTAGTTTTCACACAGTCTGACGTTTCCTTTGGCTGAGTCCCTTGGCTATTATTTTTTATGTTTAAATGATTTTATAAATACTATTATTGATGATACCAAAGTAATTATATATGCTATTATGTTATCACCTGTTTTTACATCTTTTATATCAGATTCATTTTGCTCTACTTCTAAATTTAA
>CANRGN010000017.1 GCA_947630235.1 uncultured Clostridia bacterium | reverse complement strand
AACTACGAAAAAAGTTGACCTCCCTATAGCTAAAGCTATATCCGTTTCTTTTTGCATGCATACTTTGTTTATCAACAAAACCAATATCTTTTTTTTCTAAATATACAGTTTGTTTATGCAAAGTTTTTTCAATAAACTGTGCATATCCTGTTGTTTTCTTTAAAATTTCTGGAACAAATCTATTCTTTTCAACCAGATCTTTTATAATATGTTCATTATCTCTTCGAATATTTTCTGTTCTATTTTTAATCTTCTCAATTTCATCAAGAAATATTATACAATCATTTGGAAGATAATCTAAAATAAAATCATATTCGCTATAAAATTCATCAAAATATTTGTCTATTTTGTTAATGAATTCTCCTTCTCTCATCATTTGAACATCTTGAATTACATTTTCTTTTATAGAATTTGTATAATCATTTTTTAATATCCTATCACAAACATTATCTATATTATCTTCTAATAATAATTCAAAAGCAGGATAAATTTCTATATCATCAAGCATCGTTGTCGATCTTTGACTTTCAATTCTAAATCTTCTAATAGAATCTACTTCGTCTCCCCAAAATTCAATTCTAACACCATGTTTTTCAGATGTTGCAATATCTATAATTCCACCTCTAACGCTAAATTGACCTCTACCTTCAATAAGATCATATCTTTCATAACCTAATGCTACTAACGTTTCTTTTAATTTTTCAACATCAATAGTATCTCCTACTTTTATTTTAAATACTTTTTTATATAGAATATCTTTTTTAATCATTTTTTGCATAGCAGCTTCTATTGTAGTTACAATAATTCCTATTTTATTTTGTTTTATATCATTTAAAATAGAAATTCTTTTATATAAACTTTCTTTACTTTCTGCTACATAATCAAAACTTGTGACATCTCTTTTGGGAAAATATTCTGCTTTTTCTTCAAAAAAGGCCATGTCTTTTAAAATCTTTTTTGCTTGCATTTCATTATAAGTAATAATACATATTGGTTTTTCAGAATAAAATCTAGTTGCATAAGCCATATGCACTTTACTTGCATCTGTTAAACCAGATAACATTACGGGATTTGTTCCCTTATTTATATTAAACAAATAATCATTATATTTTTTTACATTAGGAACAATTTTTAACAAAGAATTCAAAATACCACTTCCTTTATTTACATTATAATTTAAGTAAGAACAATTGTGGACATTTTCTTATGTCTGACAGTTAAAATATATTGAAAAGTTCACTTTAAATTGTTCGTGCGCCAATTTTGACAAAAATTGTTTGCAATGCTTTTATTCAGCCTAGCTACAGAGAACTTTAATACTGAATAAAAAAATTTTTACAAATATTTTATGTATAGTTTATATGTTTATTATATTTCTAACTCAAAAATTTTATTCCATAACGCAATGATTATATAACATTTTTTGTTTAAAAGCAATATAAAATAGATAATAAAACTAATTATGAAATTTTATACACAAGATAAAGGTTTAATAATTTTGTAATATAATTTTTTCACTTACATATATTACTTGTATAAGAACAATAGTGGACTTTTTATTATGTCATATTTAATAAAAAAATAAAGGATGATAAAATGAATGTTTTAATTTTTAATTTAAAAAAATCTCTTATTACTTTATTATGCGTAGTATTTATTATTAGTTTACTTATTTATTCAAGTACAAATATTGAATCTGCTAGAAATGGTTTAATTCTATGGGCAAATTCAGTAGTTCCTTCACTCTTTCCTTTTTTTGTTGCCACAGAACTTCTTTATTGTACAAATCTAATAAAATTATCAGAAAAATATTGTAGCAAATTTATGAAAAAATTTTTCAATTTATCAGGTGAAGCTGTTTTCCCTATTATAATGGGAACTGTTAGTGGATATCCAACAGGAGCAAAAATTGTTAATAATTTAAGAATAGACAAAAAAATATCTAAAACAGAAGGAGAACATTTATTAGCTTTTACTAATAATTCTGGGCCTTTATTTATTATAGGAACAGTAGGAACTTCTATTTTCTGCAGTAAAAAAATAGGAATAATTTTATTATTAACTCATATTTTAGGATCTTTTACTGTAGGTTTTTTATTTAAATTTTGGAAACCAAATAGAAAATATTTATTTATTAAAAATTCTAATGATACTGTACAAAATTTAAGTTTTACAACCACTCTAATAAATAGTATTTCTAAATCTGTTTTAACAATTCTAAATATTGGAGGTTTTATTGTTTTATTTTCTGTTATAATATCAATATTACAAACTTCTCAAATATTAAACTTCATAGCAAGCTTTTTTCATATTTTTGGTTTATCTGAAAATGCTGTTATTGGTTTTTTTAGTGGTATTTTAGAATTGACTAATGGAATAAAAAATTTAAGTATTATAGGCTCTAAAAATCTTAATATGATTATTATTTTATCTTCTTTCTTATTAGGTTTTGGAGGAATATCAGTTGCTATGCAAGTTTATAGTTGTATTATAAAATCAGACTTATCTATAAAACCTTATATTATTGGAAAAATTTTACATGGATTTATTTCTGCTTTTTATACATTTTGCTTTATTTGTTTATTTTCAATATAGAAAAATAAGCAAAAAGTACTCTTTATAGCACTCTCGTTATGTGATTGCTAATTTTTTCATTAATTTCTATTGACTATATTATAAAAATACTGTATTATTAAGATATTATTTTAGGTTAAGGAGTGTAAAAAATATATATGTTATGTTCAATTTGTAATAAAAGACCAGCAGTAGTATTCATAAATAAAGTTGAAAATGGCAAGAATTCCCTAGAAGGCCTATGCTATAGTTGCGCTAAAGAAAAGGGTATAAACCCTCTTGAAATTATGAGCCAAAATGCTAACATATCTCAAGAAGATTTAAACCAAATAACTGAGCAATTTGGAAATATTATAAATGAATTTTCTGAAAATATGGATATGAATGTTGAAGATATAAATTCTGAAAATGATGGAGAAAATAATCCACTTAGCAGTTTATTTAATATTTTTAAAAACAATAATAATAACGAAAATAACAAAGAGAAATCTGCAAATTCAAATTCTGGATCCTCTAGAAGAAATAGTGTTAGAGTTGAAAAAAAGGCTAAAAATAATAAAAAAAGATTTTTAGATACATTTGGTACTAACCTAACAACAAAAGCAAAAGATAATCTTTTAGATGATGTTATTGGAAGAGAAAATGAAATTGAAAGAGTTACTCAAATATTAAATAGACGTTCAAAAAATAATCCTTGTTTAATAGGAGAACCTGGTGTTGGTAAAACTGCTATAGCTCAAGGCTTAGCTTTAAAAATTGCTAGAGGTGAAGTTCCAGCAAAACTTCTAAAAAAAGAAGTATATCTTATTGATATGACAGCTATTATAGCAGGAACACAATTTAGAGGTCAATTTGAAGCTAGAATGAAACAACTTATTGATGAATGTAGAACCTATGGAAATATAATTTTAGTTATTGATGAAATTCACAATATAATTGGTGCAGGTGATGCAGAACATTCTATGAATGCTGCAAATATTTTAAAACCAGCACTATCAAATGGCGAAATTCAAATAATAGGAACAACTACTTTAAAAGAATATAGAAAATATATCGAAAAAGATTCTGCTCTAGAAAGAAGATTTCAACCAGTTCTAGTAGAAGAACCAAATATAGAAGATACTATAAAAATATTAAAAGGTATAAAAAAATATTATGAAGATTATCATAAAGTTTTAATTACAGATGATGTTATTGATAAAACAGTTAATATGTCTGAAAAATATATTCATGACAGATTTTTACCAGATAAAGCAATTGATCTTATAGATGAGGCTTGTTCAAAAATAAATCTTAATAATAAAGCTTTATATGAAATTGAAGTAATAAAAAATGAACTTTCAGAATTATCTGAAGAAAAAGAAGAAGCAGTTTCATCAGACTCAATAGAAGATTATCAAAAAGCTGCAGATCTTAAAACTAAAGAATGTAATTTGACAGATAGATTAAAAGAGTTAGAAGCGCAATTAAAGCCTACTATTCTTACTGTTCAAGATATTGCAGAAGTTATTGAAAGATGGACAAAAATTCCTGTTACGAAAATAACCCAAGCTGAAACAGAAAAATTATTAAACTTAGAAAATAACCTTCATAAACACATTATTGGTCAAAATCAAGCTGTTGAAGCTGTATCTAAAGCAATTAGAAGAAATAGAGCTGGACTTCAAAGTACAAAACGTCCACCTTCTTTTATATTTGTAGGCCCTACTGGTGTAGGAAAAACAGAACTTGCAAAATCACTAGCATATGAAATGTTTGGATCTGAAGATGCAATAATTAGAATAGATATGTCTGAATATATGGAAAGTCATTCAACTTCAAAACTAATTGGATCTCCTCCAGGATATGTAGGATATGATGATGCTGGACAACTTACAGAAAAAGTAAAAAGAAAACCTTATTCAATAATTCTTTTAGATGAAATCGAAAAAGCTCATCCAGATGTATTTAATGTATTGCTTCAAGTTTTAGATGATGGAAAACTTACAGATTCACAAGGAAATACAGTTAATTTCTCAAATACTATTATTATAATGACTTCAAATGCAGGCTCAAATTTAAATAATAACACAATAGGTTTTGGAAAATCTTCTTCTATGATAGATAAAGATAAAATAGTAAATGCACTAAAAGATTTATTTAGACCAGAATTTTTAAACAGAGTTGATGAAATTATACCATTTGATAGTTTAAATGAAGATGAATTACTACAAATTATAGATTTATTATTAAAACAAACAGAAGATGCTTTATCTAGTAAAGAACTTAAATTAAATGTTTCTAATGAATCAAAAAAATATATTCTTTCAAAAGGAACAGATTTAAAATATGGAGCTAGACCACTTAGAAGAGCTATTCAAAAATATATTGAAGATGAAATTGCTGAAATGATTTTAAGAAATGAATTAACATTTGGTCAAACTGTTTGTGTTGATTGCATTGATGATAAATTAGTATTTAAAGCTAATTAAAAATTATAATAACATTATGGGACTTTGAAATATATTAAACTGTTAAAATATATTTCAAAGTCCCTTTGGTTCATTCATAATCTTCTAATTTTGAATTAATATTTCCTTTTCCATAAACATCTATACCTTTAGATAATTTTTCTATATCACTACTAGCTAAATAATCTCTACTTATATTTGTAACCATATATAATTCTTCTTCTTCATCAGAATTTAATTTAAAAACCTCTATAAAATCATCTCCTAAAGAAATTTTAAAATGTTCATTACATATCCCCATAATCTCCTCTTCTACTTTTACTTCATCTTTAGAAAATTCTTTTATATTATAGTTTGGATATTCTTTTTCAAATTCTTTTTCAGTTAAATTTACCATTTCATTATCTACTGAAGAAACCACTTCAACTGTATGGTTACATTTCAAATACTTTTCTTCAATAATAAAATTAGCATTTACACCAATTTTTTCTTCTTCAAAGCTAGTTTCTTCAACTATATTATTTTCAGAAATTTCTCTAAAAGCTCTAGCTTTTTCTAATTGTTCACTTACTTGTTCTTCTTTAGTCTCATCAAAAAAATTAAGAGCAACAAAAAATGTTAATCCAAACATTAACAATCCAAATAAAAATAAATATATATAATTTTTCATATATCAACATCAACCTCTGCTTTTTTTGTTATTATTAACTTTATTTGAAAAATTATACATATTTATTCAATAATTTTTTTATAATTTAAAATAAAAACCTCGGTTTTAACCCGAGGCTTTTATTTTATTTTTCTATTTCTTTATAACGAGCTTCAAATCCTTTATCCATATCTTGCCATGGAACTGTTATTGTTTCTCCCTCTACATATGCAGAATCTGGTTTATCAGCACTACTTCCAGTAATTTTATTATTATTATTTTCTTCATCATTATGATTAGTGTTTCTTACTTGATACCAACCATCAAAAACATATCCATCTTTAGCTTTTGGCGCTGTCATTGTAATTTTTTTAATATCGCCTCTTCTACTTTCTATTGTAGTTTCTTTTCCATTAAAACCTGCACATTTTGTAGTATCACATGTAAATCCTACAAACCATATTGCACCAGAGCCATTACTTGCTTCATCATTCCATGCGCTCCACCAAACTTCATTATGCTTACTATTACCACAAGTACAACTCTTTTTATCAGCATCCCATTTATGTCCTTCACCAAAAGCAGTTACTTCATTTTTATTATGATCAACTTGAATATGACAATCACAATTATCATTTTCTTCACTAGATACTTCTTCAGTAGAATTAATACTCTCTTGATTATTTGATGAGCTTGAAGTAGCTAACTTTGATTCTTCAAATATTCCTGGTTCTTCAAATCCCATTCCTGATCCTACAGAAAATAACTTAAACCCTTCTGTTTCGTTTTCATCTAAAGAATTTTCTGATTTTTGACTTTCTTCATCTTTTTTTGATTGGTCTATATAGCGTGCTTCGAAGCCTTTATCCATATCTCTAGAAGGTACTACAATAGTTTTTCCATCAGAGCTAATCTGTGCAGATTCTGTAACTTCTTTTTCATCAGTGTATTCATTTGTTACTTTTTTACCTGAATTTTCTGTATGATCATCATTTTCTACTTCATACCAACCATCAAATACATAACCTGGTTTTGCTGTTGGTGCTGTCATTTTTATTGTAGGAATATCTCCTCTTCTACCTTCTAATACAGTTTCTACTTTTTGACCAACATGGTTATCGAAACCATCACATCTACTCATATCACATGTAAATCCAACAAACCATATTGCACCAGATTTATCTTCTGAATTCCATTCTTTCCACCAAACATCACTGTGTTCACAATTACCACAACTACATCTTCCAGTTTCTTTATTCCATACATGACCTGTTCCAAAAGAAAATTCTTCTTTATCACTATCATATTTTATTTCGCATTTACATTTTGTACATTCAACAACTTGTAAATTATTTTCTACCAAATTATTAGATGCACTCATTAAAACAAAGTTATGTCCAGTTGCCTTTATAATATTTCCCCCTTGAGTTTTTCCACAAATAGAACATTTTTCTAATGCTTCTTTACCATTTTCTTCACAAGTTGCTTCTACTTTTTCACTTATACACTCAAAATTATGTTTTAATTTTGAATTTTCATCATTTCTTGTATCTGTAACATCACAACGATCACATTTTGCTGTTTCTGTTCCATCTGATTCACATGTGGCATTATTATCACTTATGTAATTTGTAAAAGAATGACCTAATGCTTCAATTGTTTTTGAATATTCTACATAATCACAATTTTCACAAACTTTACTTTCTTTACCTTCAGTTGTACAAGTAGCTTCTATTTTTTCTTCTTTCATTTTATGACCAGTAGCTGGTATTTCTTTAGAATCTTTTACTTCAGTACAACCTTCATGTTTACAAGCAAATCCTTCAATTCCTTTTTCAGTACATGTAGC
This sequence comes from uncultured Clostridia bacterium, assembly GCA_947630235.1. Lineage (GTDB taxonomy): Bacteria > Bacillota > Clostridia > TANB77 > CAG-508 > Scatovivens. Next base: position 30,410 of record CANRGN010000017.1, on the reverse strand, counting down.
TGCTTTTATTACAGTTTTCTCATCAGCATAATCATGACCTAATTCTTTAACATAATTGAAAAATTCTTGACCACATTTTTTACATACAGAAAAATTCTGTCCCTTTTCTGTACAAGTAGGTTTTATATCTTTATCTGTTCTTCTTTCTATTTCATGTACTTGTGTTGTTCTAGTTTCTTTACGATTACAAACTGTACAAGTTCTTTCTTCTATTTTATTACAACCAGATACTAAATATATAGACCAATCAGTATATACGTGTTCTGTATGAGGTTTAGTTGATTTTGTACTTTCAGATTCAGTTTGTGCTTTTGCTAATTTTTCAGCTGATAATCTAGCTTCCTCATCAGCTTTTGCCTTAGCTTCTGCTTCAGCTTTTGCTTTAGCTTCTGCCTCAGCCTTTGCTTTAGCTTCTGCTTCAGCCTTTGCTTTAGCTTTAGCTTCTGCCTCTGCTTTAGCTTTTGCTTCTGCTTCTTTCTTAGCTTTCTCTGCTTTAGCCTTTGCTTCCGCTTCTTGTTTAGCTTTCTCTGCCTTAGCTTTAGCTTCTGCTTCTTTCTTAGCTTTCTCTGCTTTAGCTTTTGCCTTAGCTGATGGAACCATTACGATTTCAAATGATTCCATTCTTTTTGATTCTCCTACAGTTCCAGCATAATCTCCTACGTTAAGTGTTGCTGCACCAATTGAAGTTTTTGCTGTAACCCAATCCATCCATCCATAATCTTGAGCATGAACACGATATTTTACATCATAATCTTCTAATCCTTCAACAACTAATTGAAATGCTTCAACTCTTCTAGATTCACCTGTTGTTCCAGCAAAATTTGTAGTTACTTTATTATCTGCTGTAACCCAGTTCATCCATCCATAATCTTGAACATGTGCACGATATATAATCTTAGCACCTTTTGGACCAACAAAATTGATTTCTAATGATTCCATTCTTTTTGATTCACCTGTTGTTCCAACAAAACTCCCTCTTAATGGAGTTCTAATTTTTAATTCATTTTCTCCACCTGTTGATTTAAAAGTAGAATCCCACCCATAATCTTGAACATGCGCACGATATGTTAATTTTGGGGTGGTTGTTTGAGCAGCAAGTACAGTTGATGGTAAGCATGAGATAATTACTAATACCATAATTATACAAGCTACATAAATACTTATAAATCTTTTATTTATCTTTTGCATAGGCAACCCCTCCTTTTTTATATATTATTACCCACTTTTATTATATCATAATAAATAATGTGAATCAATATTTATTTGATATTTTTTTATCTTTTTTTACATATTTTTTTATATCCAATTTTCCTTGACTTTTAAGCAAAATCTGTACCTCTCCGCAAACATCAGTTCTTAGTGTTTTTACATTATATTTTTGCAATAATTTTATTGTTTTTTGGGACGGATGATTATACTTATTTTCTTCTCCTACACCAATTAAAGCTATTTTTGGATTTACTAATTTTATAAAATCTTCAATACTAGATGAACTTGATCCATGATGTGCAATTTTTAAAATATTTGATTTTAATATTGTTAAATTACTTCTATATAATTCTAAAATTTCTTTTTCAGCAATAGCTTCTATATCTCCAGTAAACATTATCGAAAAATTATAATAATTTAATTTACATACTATTGAATTATTATTTAATGGATTCTCTCTTATAAATTTAGTATTATCTGGCCATAAAATATCAAAATATACACCTGATTCAATATTTATTCTATCATTTCTATTTACAATAATTAATTTTATATTATTCGATTTTACTATTTCTAAAAAATCTTTAAAATTTTTTGAACTTTCTGGTTGTATTGATATTATTACATTTTTTACTTCTAAATTTTTCATTATATACAAAAGACCGACCGACATGGTCTGAATCAAAATGTGATACCATTAAATAATCTATTTTTTTTATTCTTCTATCTAGTAAATATGGAAGTAATGTGTATTCTCCTTGATCTACTTTATCACTATTTCCTTCTCCTCCATCAATTAGTATAGTTTTATTATTTTTAGTTTTTATTAAAGTACAATCTCCCTGGCCTACATCTATAAAGAAAATGGAAAAATCGTTACTAAAATTAGTGAAAGAACTATATATTATATTCGTTAAAATTATAATAACTATTAATTTTTTTATAAATTGAAAAAATTTTTCTTTATATATGATAATAAATAAAATAATATAATAAAAAATTATATTAAAAATTAATGGTGTTGGTGCATATATTTTTGAAATTTCTAAATTTGAAATAAAATTTGTAAAATAAAATACTAAATTTAGCAATATTTTTTCTATAAAATATACTAATTCTCCAATAAATAATTTTTTACCAATAATACATATTAAAAAACCTAAAAACATAATAGGCGCTATAAAAAAACTTATAAAAATATTTGAAATAAAAAAAGTAAAAGATATAGTATTAAAATTATATAAAATAATTGGATAAATTATTATTTGTACAGATATACTTATTAAAAAATTTTGTAATATGTAATTTAGAAATTTATTTTTTATATTTAATTTAGAATATATAACTAATATTCCAAAAGTCCCACCAAATGATAGCCATATACCTATATTTTCAATGTTTAAAGGATTTAATATTAATACTATATCTAAAGCTAAAAAAAAGTTTATTATTGAATTAGACTTTCTATAAACTAATCTTGATATAACTACCATAGAATACATTATTAAAGCTCTAATACTAGAAGGAGTTTTTCCAATTAAAATAACAAATCCTGTTAATATAATTAAACTAAAAATATTCTTTAGTTTTTTATTATTTATAAAACATAATGCATATTTTAATAAAATTATTATATATCCTAAATGCATTCCAGATATTGCTAATATATGTGATAAACTGGCATCTTTAAATGATTGTTTTACATCTTTTGAAATATTAGATTTATCTCCTAATAAAATTCCTTTCAAAAATTCTTTATATTCATCATATTCTATTGTAGATTCTATGTTATTTTCTAATTTTATCTTTATGCTATTTAATAAGCTCTCTAAATTATTTTTATGTGAGAGTTTTATAATTTTATTTGCTTCTAAAATTCCATATATTTTTTCTTGCCACAGAACTCTTCTATAATTATATCCTTTATAATTTCTTGATTCTGTTGCATATTCAAAATTACCTTCTATTTTTATTATATCCCCATATTTATATTCTGATTCTTTATCTGTATATAATAACAATTTTGAATTTTTATATTTATTTTCTTTATTTATTAATAAAACTTTGCAATAATATTTATTAACATATTGTTTTTCTTCTTTATTACTTATAATCTTAACAATAAAAATTTCCGAATTTAAATTATTATATAAATTCTCCAATTTATATAAATTAAAACTAGAATATAAATACATTATTATTATAACTAAAATATATATTTTGTTTATTTTATATTTTCTAAAAAAATATATTAGTATTAAAACTAATAAAATAAAAAGAGCTATATTCTTTATATATAGCCCCCATATTATTCCTATTATTAAAAATAATGTTATTAATATTATTTCTATTTTGACCTCCCGGCCCCCAGCTTAAATTATTCTTCTTGCAGTAACAAATCTTATATTATAATAAGAATTTGTATTTAAATTATCTATTACAACACCTCTTGAAGGATTAGCTGCATGTATAAAATTACCATCTCCTATATATATTGCAACATGACCTATCATAGTTCTTCCTGAATCTTGGAATAATATTAAATCTCCTAATTGTAAATTTTCTCTAGAAACTTCTACACCATTTGCAGATTGTGCACTAGCTACTCTAGCTATAGAATAACCAAAATGAGCATATACAAATTGTGTAAATCCAGAACAATCAAAACCATTTGGAGATGTTCCTCCAGATACATACCTACTTCCTAAAAAAGATTTTGCATATTCTACAACTTCATTTCCTTTATTTACATTTTCTACAGATTCAGGTGTAACTACTTCAGCCACTTGAGGTTGTGGTTCTTCTACTTGTTGTACTTCAGGTACAGTTTCAACTTTTGGTTCAACACTAGCTTCTACCAAAGCTTCTATAGGATCAACTTCTTCTGAGGTTCTTTCTTCTGTTAAATTTCTAGATGGAACTTTTCCTATTGTTACTAAACTCTTTGATACATATCCATTAGCAAAATCATCACATGATATTTGATACCAATCGCCTTCTTCTCCAAGTATTGTAACTACATCATTTATATCTAAATTCCCAATTATTTTTCCACCTGCAGTTTCTCTAATTCTAACTGTATCTGTATTAATATATCCAGTTTGTTTTTCATAATCACCAGTTGATTCAGCAGTTGGTTCTGTTTGATTTTCTTGAGTTTCATCAAGATTATTTTCAGGATTATTATCTGGATTATTTTCTAAATCATTTTCAGGATTATTTTCATTTTCTATATTTTCAGTATTAGGATCAGTTGTATTATCTGTATTTTCAATATTATTAGATTCTGGATCTACATTAGTAGATACAATATTTGAATTTAATTCATATCCAACAGCATTACTCTTTAAAATCCACCCTGTATTGGTTCCTGCTATAATTTTAATCCAATTATTTACTTCAGTTTGAACTTCTATTTGAGTTCCTACTTCTAGTTTTCCAACCTCCCTAGAAGTAAAGTTTGGTAAAACCTTCAAATAAGTTTCTTTTTCAATTGTTGTATTAGATTGTTTAGATACTTCAGAATTTTCTATTGTTTGATTATTTTCTGAGTTTTCAGTATTTTCTGTTGTTTGAGTTTCCTCCGGATTTACTTGCGAATTAGAATTTTGATCAGTCGTTGGTTCAGAAGGAGCTTCAACAGAAGTATTATCTGTTGTGGTAGAAGAAGCTACTGGTTCTGTACTAGGTATAGCATTTTCTTCTTGAACATTTACAAAGCTTTTACTAATATATCCAGTTTCTCCTTCATATTCTACTTTATACCATTCACCACAATCTTCTAATATATTTACTGTATCATTTCTATAAGCATTTGTAACTATATTTGAAGATACATCAGCATTTTCTCTAATTCTAACAGTACTTCCTGTAACTGTACCTATTGATGCAAATGTATTATTAGTAATACATAGAGACAGAATAAATAAGAAACTTAAAAAAAACATTTTTATTTTTTTCATATTATTTCCTCTTTACTATAATATTTTTATGCCAATAGTATATAATGTTATTTACAAAAAGTCAACTTATAAATCTAATTTAATATGAACTTCTTTTAATTGTTCATCAGATACTGTACTAGGACTGTTAACTAATAAATCTCTAGCCTTCTTGTTTTTTGGAAATGCAATAACTTCTCTAAGATTATTTTCTTTTGCAAGAAGCATAATTAATCTATCAATTCCAAGTCCAGCTCCTGCATGAGGAGGTGCTCCATAACTAAAAGCATTAAATAAAGCACCAAATTTATTTTTTACATCATCTACTGTATATCCAGCTATTTCAAAAGCCTTTATCATAATTTCTTGATCATGATTTCTAACAGCACCTGATGCTACTTCAAATCCATTACATACAAGATCAAATTGATAAGCATAAATATCTAAAGGATCTTTTTCAATTAATGCTTTCATTCCTCCTTGTGGCATTGAAAATGGATTATGATTAAAATCGATAGTACCTTCATCTGATAATTCATACATTGGAAAATCTACAATAAAGCAGAATTTATATATGTTTTTTTCTAATAAATCAAATTCTTCTCCAAGTTTTATTCTAATTCCTCCTGCAATTTTTTGAGCTTTTTCAAATTCATCAGCAACAAAGAATATAGCAGAATTTGGTTTTACATCCATTTTTTCAAAAATTTGTTTTTTTCTATCTTCATCTATAAATTTAGAAATACCACCATTTATATTATTATCACTATCTACTTTTACCCAAGCTAAACCTTTTGCACCAAGCTCTTCAACTGCATATGTAGACATATTATCAAAAAATTTTCTTGGTTTTTCTTCTATATTATTTACTACTATAGATTTAACTGTTTTATCTTTAAAACTATTAAACTCTGTTCCTTTAAAAATTTCTGTTAAATCTTCTATAATCAAAGGGTTTCTTAAATCTGGTTTATCTATACCATATTTTTCCATTGCTTCTTTATATGGTATTTTTATAAAATCTGGCTCACTTACTTTATAATCAGTATTTTTCTTAAATACATTATAAGCTACAGTTTGCATAACTTGTAAAACATCTTCTTGCTCAGCAAATGCCATTTCAAAATCTAATTGATAAAATTCTCCTGGAGATCTATCTGCTCTAGGATCTTCATCTCTAAAACATGGAGCAATTTGACAATATCTTTCAAATCCTGATACCATAAGTAATTGCTTAAATTGTTGTGGTGCTTGAGGAAGTGCATAAAATTCTCCAGGATGAAGTCTACTTGGAACTAAGAAATCTCTCGCACCTTCTGGAGAAGAATTAGCAAGTATTGGAGTTTGAATTTCTATAAAATCTAATTTATTCATTTCATCTCTAAAATCTTTTAATATTTTTGAACGAAGCCTTATATTATTATGAATTTTTTGATTTCTTAAATCTAAATATCTATATTCAAGCCTTAAATCTTCTTTTACACATATATCAGAATTTATTTCAAAAGGAAGCTCGTTTCTACATTTACCCAAAATTTCAATTTCTTTCGCAATAACCTCTATTTCACCTGTTGAAAGCTTATCATTTTTGCTAGACCTTTCTACAACTGTACCTTTAACACATATTGTACATTCTGTATTTATATCTTTTGATATTTCATCTAATTTAGAATTTTCAGAAATAACAATTTGGGTTATTCCAAATTCATCTCTTAAATCAATAAATTTCATTTTTCCTAAGTTTCTAATTTTTTGCACAAACCCAGATAATCTAACTTCTTCATTTACATTTTCAATTCTAAGTTCGTTACAATTATGTGTTCTATATTTATTTATCATATCTACTCCTCTTTCTAATTTATAGGTGATATTATATATCAAAATATTATTTTTTTCAATAGAATATTATATAAAACACAAAAAGCCTAAAATGTTTTACATTTTAGGCTTTATTTTTTTACTAGGCAGGATAAACACTAACTTGTTTTTTATCTTTACCTTTTCTTTCAAATTTAACTGTTCCATCGATTAATGCAAATAATGTATCATCACTTCCGATACCAACATTAACACCAGGATGCACATTTGTTCCTCTTTGTCTAACTATAATATTTCCAGCTTTTACAATTTGACCATCAGATTTTTTTACACCAAGTCTCTTAGACTCACTGTCTCTTCCGTTCTTAGAACTACTTTGACCTTTTTTATGTGCCATGAAAGTCTCACTCCTTTCAACTTTTAATATGTTTTATATAATTTTCTATATAGAAAAATAAATTTCTTAAATTATTTTGCAACTTCTTCAGTTTCTTTTGCAGCTTTTTTAGCAGAAGATTTTATTGAAGTTATTTCTACTTTTGTGTATTCTTGTCTATGTCCTTGAGTTTTTCTTTCATTCTTTTTAGCTTTGTATTTGAATACAACTATCTTTTTACCTCTACCATGAGAAACAACTTTTCCTTCTACTTTAACATCTGTTACATAAGGATTACCTACTTGTACTTTTTTATCATCAGATACAAGAATTACTTTATCAAAATTAACTTTTTTTCCTTCATCTGTATCTAATTTTTCAAAAAAAACAGTATCACCTTCTTGAACTTTGTATTGTCTTCCACATGCTTCAATTATTGCGTACATTAAAAATGCACCTCCCTTTTCGTATACTCGCTAACCTCCAACCTTGGTATCTATATATTTTATAGAATTTATAACCATAGTTAAGCAGTTTACAGTTAGATATTTTAACATAAAAAGATGTACATGTCAACCAAAAAGCTAATTTTTTCCTTCTCTCTCACTAATATTTTTATTCATACTCTCTTTTTGTTCTTCTTTTAGAATTTCATTTTGTAATTTCTGTCTATCAACTTTTAACTTTGTATTGTTTTTACTTACACTTTTTATTTTTTCATTATTTTTATTTATATTCTCACTAGATATCCTTCTTATTTTTTCTTCATTTTCTTTTTTTCTTGCTAATTCTTCCTTTTTCTTTTTAGCATCTTTTACAGATACCTTTATTCCATCTTCTAAAGATATCGTAGCCATCTGTCTTTTATCAAATTCTTCTGCTTCTTTATTAACATTATTTCTAGTTTCCATAAGTTCATTTGCTGCTGCTAAATCTATTTTATTATCTTTTATAGAATCTGAAATAGCTTTTTTAAAATCTTCTTTTTCTTCAGAATCGTCCTTTCCTAATAGCAAATTTAATGCATCAGTTAAAAAATCTTGTAAACTCATGACTTTCCTCTCTTTCATTGATACTTTTATTAAATTGTACCACATCATATATTACTATGTTATCAAAAAAATATGTAAAAATCAATAGAATAGCATAAAAAACAGGCGATCAATAATCGCCCATGTATAAATTTATTATAAAATATTTTAAAATAAATCTAACTCATATAATCTTTTAACCTTTTACTTCTACTAGGATGTCTTAATTTTCTTAAAGCTTTTGCTTCTATTTGTCTGATTCTTTCACGAGTTACTTGAAATTCTCTACCCACTTCTTCCAATGTTCTAGCTTTACCATCTTCTAAACCAAATCTTAATTTTAAAACTTTTGCCTCTCTAGGTGTTAATGTACTCATTACTTCATCTAATTGTTCTTTAAGTAATGTATATGCAGCAGAATCATGTGGAGCTGGAGACTCATCATCTGGAATAAAATCTCCTAAATGACTATCATCTTCTTCACCAATTGGTGTTTCTAATGATACTGGTTCTTGTGCAATTTTTTGAATTTCCATTACCTTTTCAACTGGAATTTCTAATTCTTCTGCTATTTCTTCTGGGGTTGGCTCTCTTCCTAATATTTGTAATAAATGTCTAGAAGTTCTAATAAGCTTATTTATAGTTTCTACCATATGAACTGGAATCCTAATCGTTCTAGCTTGATCTGCAATAGCTCTAGTAATAGCTTGTCTAATCCACCAAGTAGCATAGGTACTGAATTTATATCCTTTTTCATAATCAAACTTTTCCACTGCCTTTATTAATCCCATATTTCCTTCTTGAATTAAATCTAAGAACAACATTCCTCTTCCAACATATTTTTTTGCAATACTAACAACTAATCTTAAATTTGACTCTGCAAGCTTTTGTTTTGCTTCTTCATCGCCATTTAAAACTCGTTTTGCTAAATCTAATTCCTCATCAAATGAAAGTAAAGGTATTCTACCTATCTCTCTTAAATACATTCTTACAGGATCATCTACATTTATTCCATCAAAATTAGTTACATCTAAATCTTCTAATTTTATTTCTTCAACTTCGTTTAATTCATCTATACCAGGTTCTAATAGGTCATCATCATCTTCTTCATCATCTGCTAATATATTTACACCCATTTTTTCAAATTCATCAAAAACTTTATCTAAATCTTCTGGATTTATATCACCAAGTTCTGCTGCAAGTTCTCCATAAGTCATTTTACCTTTTTTCTTAGCTTTTTCAACTATTTCAACTATTTTATTTATTTTTTTATCATCTGAATTTTTTGCTTTTTTAATATTTTCTTTGTTTTCATTTTTTACATCATTAAGCTTCATTTGAGTGTTCTCATCTTTTTCCATTATTTAAACAACCTCCTATTTTTTTCGAGCCAGCTTAGTTATAATTTCATTTAACTCATTTTCTAATTTTTTCATTTCATCTTCTGAAATGTTGTTTTCTCTTAATTTATTAATTATTTCTAATTTTCTAGAATTTAATTTATCTCTAGAATAATTTCCTATAACATCTTCTATACATTTTTCTACAGATGTAATTTCATAATCAGATACAACTACACTACTAAGCGCTGATTGAAATTCTTCATCTTCTATATTAGATAATGATTTATATATATCTTCTGTATCGTTTTGAGCAACATTGAATATTTGTTCAAAAATTTTTTTGTTAATTTCTACTTTAAAATCTTCTTTAGAAATATTTTCTTTAATAATTTGCCCAGCTTCTTTAAAATTATTTATCAGTAAATATAAAATCATATTTTCTCTTTTAATTATCGATGAACTAATTTCATTTTCTGATTTTGTTTCCTTTTTCAAAATTGGTTTTGATTTATCTAATATTTTTTCATTAAAACTATTATCATAAACTAATTTATTTACTTCTGCATATAAAGCTTCTTTAGATATTTGGTTTTGATCTGCTATCTTCTCTATATAAATTTGTCTTTCAAGCTTATTATCCTTCATTGCAATTAATTTTGCAATTTCTTTTAAGAATTTTATTTTATCTGTTGCATTTTCTAGATTAAAGTTATTTCTAAACATTTTTGATTTGAATTCAATAAGTGATATAGCATTATCTACTAGTAAATTAAATCTACCACTACCATATTTTATAATATATTCATCTGGATCCTTTGCACCTTCCATTTGCAAAATTCTTCCATCTACTCCAAGCTTTTGTAATACATCTAAACCTCTCATTATTGCAGTTTGTCCAGCTTCATCTGAATCATAGCTAAGTATTACTTGATCATACTTTCTTAGTAATTTTCCTTGTTCTTCTGTAAGCGCAGTTCCTAGTGATGCACAAACATTCGTTACCCCTCTTTGATGAAGTGATATAGCATCCATATATCCTTCAACTAATATCATCTTTTTTGGGTTATTTTGTTTGGCTATATTAAGAGCAAATAAATGTTGTTTTTTTGAATATATTAAATTCTCATTTGAATTTATATATTTTGCTACATTTTTATCTTCATCTAATCGTCTTCCACCAAAAGCTACAACTTTTCCTTGAATATTCATTATTGGAAAAATTAATCTTTTTCTATATCTATCTATAAATTCTCCTCTGTCATTTTTATTACATAAACCTGTCGCTAAAATTTCTTCATCTTTAAAGCCTTTATTTTTAAGAGCTTTATACAATTCGTTATGTTCTCCTGAATATCCAATTTTAAAAGCTTGTAAAGTTTTATTATCTAATTTTCTTTTTTTTACATAATCTTGTGCAATTTTTGCAACAGGAGAATATAATCTTTGATGAAAAAATAGTGTAGCTTCAGAATTAATTTGATACATCCTATTTTTCATATATTGATTCTTGTCATCTCGATTATCTAATAATGGGAGCGTAATTCTAGCTTTTTCTGCTAAAAATTCTATTGACTCTTTAAATGTTAAGCCTTCAATTTTGCTTATAAATGAAAAAACATCACCACCTGCTCCACATCCAAAACAATGAAAATATTGTCTATCTGGTGAAACAGACATTGAAGGTGATTTTTCTGAATGAAATGGACATATACAAAAATAATTTCTACCTTTTTTTTGCAATGTAACATATTGAGAAATTATATCTACAATATCATTTGCTGATCTTACTTCCTCTTTTAATTCGTCACTATACTGAATCATTTAATCAAACCTTTCATATATAATATTCGACAAACACTTTCTAAATCCCTCTTTTTATTATGAAAAGTATACATAAATTTCATATTTTGCTTTATTAGTAGTATTTTATATTATTATTTTTTTATTCTGTAGAAAAGTTCTCTGTAGCTAGACTGAATAAAAACATTGCACACAATTTTTGTCTAAATTGGCTCACGAACAATTTAACGTGGACTTTGCAATATTTTTTTACAGCTTAATATAAGAAAATGTCCACTATTGTTCTTTGAAAAAAATTTTATCCAAAAAATTAATATTAAAAAGACGAATTAAAATTCGTCCTTCGTAATTATATTAACTATTTGTTGTAATAAATTTTTTCATTATCTTAGGTGTTTCTGTACCAGTTGGTTCTTCAATACTTGAAATACCATGAACCTCATAAGATGTGTTTATAGTATTTTCAACATCTGCTTCAACTTCCTCTTTTTCTCTACTTTCAACTAATACCAATTCACTAACAAGAATTTGTTTTGCATTTAACAACATTTTCTTTTCACCTGTTGACAAACCTTTGTCTTTTTGCTTGAAACTAAGATTTCTAACAATATCTGCTACTTCATAGATATTTCCTGTTTTTAGTTTATCCATATTATCTCTATATCTTTTATTCCAATTCATAGACATTTCTGTACTATCTTGTTCTAGAATCTTCATTACTTTTCCGGCAGTTTCCAAATCAACAATTGGTCTTACTCCAATTTCTTCTGCTTTAGCTGTAGGAACCATAACTTTAACTTCTCCAGGCATTTTAATAATGTAATATGATTGTATTTCATTTAGGATTGCTTTATCCTCTATTGCAACAATTTTCCCTGCTCCATGCATTGGGTATACTACTTCATCTCCTATTTTAAACATTACATCGTCACTCCTTCCAAGTATTTTTAACACAAAAATATTATACACCAAAAATTGGAAAAAGTCAAAATCTTTTTTCATATTTTCGAATTATCGAATAAACTTTATGATAGATAAAAAGAACCCAAATTATTAAAATTTTGGTTTAATAATTTGGGGTTCACTACTAAATTATTTACATTTCTACTTCATTCGATGTTGATGTTTCAATAGGTTCAGTAATTAATTCATTTTCAATTATTTCATTTTCACTATTACTTTGCTGATCTGTATTATCTTCTATTAAATCATTATCATCTTCTACAATATTCTCATCATTATTTTGATAAATATCATCTTCAAATTGAAAATTTGTAGCATTGTTAACTTCATTTTGTAATATACCAATTTCTGATTCTACATCTATTACTTGTGATTTTAAATCATTAAGTTTTTGATATAAAGAATTAATTTTATCTATTTTTTTATTTAAATCTTCTGAACTATATGAACTCTGTTTTATTTTTTCACCATAATTATTTTCATTTATTTCTTCTTTAACATCTTTTTTACACAATATTTTTGCATCAATAACAATTCCTAAAGCAATTCCTGCTATTAAAAATACTATGAATAATATAATTATTTTTTTGTTATTTTTCATTTTTTTAATACCTTTCTTTTGTTTTATAATTTATAAATAGCCTATTATTAAAGTTAATTTTTTTTCTCTAAAATTGCAGTTGATTCAATAAGAATTTTTTCAGTTTCCTCCTCTACATTGTTTCCTTCATCCTCTACAATATTTCCTTCATCCTCTTTATTTTTTTCTTCAACCTCTTTATATTTTCCTTCATACTTTATTTTATAGTTGCTTGGTAGTTTTAATTTAGAAGTTCCTTCAGTAGGATTTGTAGTATTATTTGTTTGTATTGAAATTGCAGAATTCGAATATATACTTCCATCATAAAAATTAAAATTACCACTGGATCCTAATTTTACACCTATATTCTTAGATTTAATTGTTGGAATAGACGTATTTACATCTGGCGAACTTTCATTTTTTCCTAAAGTTAAAGTTCCTGATTCTACTGATATTGCATAATCAGTTGTATTTGAGCCTGTACTTTCTATAGTAGGGCCACTTGAATTACTTGATTTGTTCGTACTGGCATTTGCTGTTATAGTTAAATTTGTACTACTGTTTTTTATACCTTGAGTTCCGGAAATGTTAGAACTATTATATATTTTGCAAGTTCCCCCTGATAACGTTAGAGCTATTCCACTTGTAGATTTTACTTTTCCATTATTAATTTCTAAAGTTGCATTACTATGTTTTATACCTTGAGGTCCAGAAATATTAGAGTTATTAGATATATTGCAATTTCCCCCTTCTAACGTTAAAGCTATTCCACTTGTAACATTTACTTTTCCATTATTAATTTTTAAAGTTGCATTACTGCTTTTTATACCTTGAGTTCCAGAAATATTAGAGTTATTAGATATATTGCAAGTTCCCCCTTCTAACGTTAAAGCTATTCCACTTGTAACATTTACTTTTCCATTATTAATTTCTAAAGTTGCATTACTGCTTTTTATACATTGAGTTCCAGAAATATTAGAGTTATTAGATATATTGCAAGTTCCCCCTTCTAACGTTAAAGCTATTCCACTTGTAGATTTTACTTTTCCATTATTAATTTCTAAATTAGTATTACTGCTTTTTATACCTTGAGTTCCAGAAATATTAGAATTATTACATATTTTGCAAGTTTCCCCTGCTAACGTTAGAGCTATTCCACTTGTAGCATTTACACTTCCATTATCAATTTCTAATTTAGAACTACTATAAATTCCTTTTCCTTTTCCTTTTATCGTTACTCCACTACTTCCATTACCAATATTCACATTAGCTCCACTTATATTTTCAATTGTATAATCAGAACCATTTCCATTTATAGTACTCTGTAATACTTCTAACTGACCATTTTCACCAGTAACAGAAATTTTCGAATTAGTGTTTCCATAATATTTTTTTATATTAACTTTTGCTTTTATTATTAAATTACTATTTGTTACTGTAATCATACTCGAACTAGTAGAATTAAAATCTAAATTTACATCTTTAGTTATTGTAGTAACGTTATTTTCTAATTTTTTAAAAGCACTATTTCTTGTTAAAGTCATACTAGTCGATTTTTCAGATAAATTCATCATATTATGAGCATTTTGCAATGTATTTGATGCATAGCTTCGTGTTGAGCCACTATCTGAATCACTCCATGTCCACATTTTCTCAGCTAATTGTATATTAATAATATCTTTATCATTATATTTTTCTCCAGAATTAAGTATGCATGGATATGCTTGGTTTTTATCTGCTGTACTAATTTTTTCTAAATTATCACTAATTCCAATATAACCAGCTTTATACTTATAATTATACGTACTTAAAATTCCATAATTCCAAATTATATAACCACCACTCTCTTGTTGATTTTCTCGATTTCTAAAATCAACACAATATCCATTTCCATTTGTAATTCGTATTTTTGAATCTTTCGTTCTATTATTAACATTTAATTGGTCCTTAGATTCACAACCTAAATATAATTGTTGTGCATTGGAATCCATTGATATTATAGCTGGATTTTCTTTATTATCAACATAATTAGTATTAATTATTGTAGTTCCATCTAAAATTTTTAAACTAGAACTACCATTTAAACCCGAACCAGTCAAACGTATAATATTATTATTTTGAGTATTACTTTTTATAGACAAATTTTTTATAATTAAATTTCCTTGAATATCTATATTGCTATTGCCAAATTTCCAATCTGAATTTTCATTATTATGTATATTTGAATCGGAATCTACAAATTCTAAACTAGCACTATTATTAGATCCTTTCAAAATTATATTTGAAAAAATAACACTACCTTTTCTTCTTAAATTATAAGATTTAAAATTTAAATTTATAGTACTTCCTGAATTTTTTAAATTAATATCTTTATCATAACTAGGATCATAGTTTTCTATATAATACTTATCACTATTTGGTGTATTTTTTACAGAATCAATAGCTGTTTTGGTATTTACATTATCCATTATTTCTATGTTATCAAATTTTTTTTCAATAGCACTATCAAAAGCTTCTTTTAAATCTTCATAATAATATTTTTGATTACTATTTGCTGAATTACTGCTAGTAATTTTATAATTTTTAGCTCCAAAATATGCATAGAAACAATATGTTTTTTCGCTACTAGCTGGTAACTGAACATTTTCCCCAAAATCATAAGCTCCATATACATAATTTTCATGTATATACTGTCCATCATATCCAATTGCATCATCAATTTTGTTACCTTCTTTTTTTGCAGAATCAGTATCTGTAACAATAACCTTTTTTAGGTAATAAAATTCCTCTTTACTATCTGGATCTGTTGCATATAAATCTTTATTATTTTTATCTTTTATTCCCATATTCTTATAACTTAACATATTAATTGGAATTGTAAATATTCTATCTATATCGGTCATCCACTCAAGATCTTTGTTTTTTGCATCTTTTAATATTGTACCTGCTTTATCTTTTCTACCAGATGTACCATATATTTTTAAAATTTTAGCACTATAGTTTGGATAAAATTTAGTTTTGCTATTACCATCTCCAGTTATTTGTAAGTTAGAAAAACTTCCTTTTATTTTAATTGTTCCACTTTCAGTTGTAGTATATTTATTTCCAGTAATAATATTATTTTTCTTTGAGTCTCCATCATATATTGCTTGTTTTGTTTCATTATTATTATTATCCCATTCCCATGATATGGTATATCCAGAAGATGGAATATCAAAATATAAATAATTTGATACCCCCTCTGGTATAGTTGAACTTCTTGAAATAGATTTATCACCTGCACTTAGAGTAGGATTAATTCCACCAGATGTACCACCTTCTTCTAATTTATAATAATACATCACTGAAGAATTTGCATCACCCCAAATCGCATAAACATTTATTTCATTTCCACAATCTGTTTTTTTAATAATAATATCTTTATCTCCATTAGGTACATAGCCTGATGACACACCACTATTAAAATATAAAATTTGAACATCATTACCACCTGAAAAAGTTGAATATCCTAAAAATTTCATTCCAGTTCTACCAGGAGGGGCATATCCAGATAATAAAGAAGATAATTTCTTTTGTGTAATTGATTCTGTTTCAGGAAAATAAACCTTCATAATATCAGGTACCCCTACTCCTCCATTAGCCCAAAATTTGACAGTTACATAAGGATCTGTAATTTCTTCTTCTTTTTCTCGATGTAATTCATTTTGTTCAACTGTACTTTCTTCTTGTTTGTTAAATGAATAAATTGTAGAAGAATTATCATCATCTTTTGTATAATACATTTTCCCATCTGATGCAACACCTTTGGTATAATAAACCTTATGCGTATCAAGATTTATAACATAGATTCCAGATGATATCGAACTTTCTAAATTTTTTTTGTCATTAGATTTATTTTGAAAAAAATTTCCAGCCTCTATATTACTTGGAACATTATGAACTTTATTTAAATTTACATTATTCAATTTAGTTGCATCCAAAATACCATAAGAAATAAAAGAATTGTTTCTATTCTTTTCTTTAAATTTTAAATATGTAATCGAAGATGACATTGTATTTTTTATTGAAAAAGGTTGATATTCACATTTATTTCCATTAAAATCATATGAAGAATAATATACTGGTAAATCTCCATTCTTAATGTAATAAACAGAAATAGCATCATCTAACGTATCTATATCACTAAATAAATTTTGTAAATTTCTTACTTTAAAACTATTAATAGAACTATATGAAATAGTACCTATAATAATAAATATAACAATTATAGCTAAAATCATAGATATTAAAGTAATTCCTTTGTTTTGTTTAATATTTTTTCGTATCATTAGTACACACCTCTTATATATTTTTAAATAAAAAAAATTTTCTATCAATCTCATATTAAGTTTACTATTAAACAAAATTTATTTCAATACTTAATATTAGTTTTTTCTATTATCTTATATGCCTTTATAACAGTATTTAATTTTTTTTCTTCTTTATAATCAATATACCATAAATATAACAATACAATAAATAATGATATATTCTTAATTTTTATTATTAAAATAGAATATATAAATGTAGATAAACATAACAATATTTTACTTACCCTATATGAATATATATTACTTCTTTTGTTATCAAAAAAATTTATTAAGATTTCTCTTAAGATTTTTGATCCATCTAATGGTATAATTGGAAGCAAATTAAATATTCCTAAAATAAAGTTAATATATACAATTTGTTCACTATATTTAAAATTATAAAAAACAAAAATTAAACTTATTAAAAAATTACTAATTGGACCCATTAAATAAATAATACAATTTTTTAAAATCTGTTTTTTTATTTTATAATGTTCTTTAAATTCTATATAAGCACCAAAAGGTAAAAATTTAAAATTTTTTACTTTATATCCAAAAAAAATTCCAACCAATATATGGCTAAATTCATGTATTAAAATAGAAATTAAAAAAATTAAATATATCAATTTTCCTCCTAAAAACTTAAAATTTCACATGGATTTAAATATTCATCATTATGCCTTATTTCAAAATGCAAATGTGGGCCTGTACTATTACCAGTACTGCCAACTTCAGCTATTTCTTGTCCTTGCATAACATAGTCTCCTTGTTTTACATAAATAGTTTTACAATGAGCATACAATGTAATTATTTCATTATTTTGAATTTTTAAGTGTTTTCCATAATTTCCTTCATTAGATTCTAAGATTACATTTCCACATATTGAAGATAATATTTTTGTTCCAGCTAATGCAGAAATATCTATACCTGTATGAAAACCTGATATATTAGAATTGGATGATTCTCTATCTCCAAAAAAAGAAGTTATAGTTCCATTTATTGGCTTAATAAAACTATAACTTTCATTAATTTTTTCTATTTCACTTTTTTCTTTTGCATTTCCTTGCTCTATATTAGTATTTTGAACTTCACTATTCTTTTCTTCAGTTTGATTATTTGAATTTTGATTTTGAATATTATTTTCATCTTTCACTTCATTTTTATCATTATTTACACTATCTTGTTTTTCAATATTTTCTGCTTCAAAAAAGTTATTAATTTTTTCAATAATATTTATATTATAAAAATCGTTTACTTGTTTTAAAAAATCTGAACTAAATATAAAATTCCTATTATTATAAAAAATTAAAACAATAGCTAAGTTAATTAAAACCATTAATTGGAATAAAAACTTATAAATTGAAAAATATTTTTTCCTATTAGAAGTTACATTTATTCCATTTCTTCTTGAATATATTTCTTCTGCCCTTCTTCTACTTTCTGAATCATCAACAATTCTTTCCACTTTTGCTCATTTCCTTTCAAAGAATTTATATTAAAATATATTCAAAAAAAAATAATTTATGACAAACTAATTATAAAAGCTATAAATAAAATTATATTTAATATTTTTGAGAATTTATATCTTCGTTCTATTTTTTTTCTCTTTCTTTTAGTATTTGTACTTTCTATTTCTTTTATATAATTATTAATAACAAATTCAGCTTCTGAAACAACACTTTTCTTTTTTATATCTTTTGAATTTATTTCTTTATTTTTTAAATAAATATCTGGTTTTTCTAAATCTATATTTGGTCTTAAAACCACAATCGCTTCCTGAACAACATTTGATGCCATACCTTTTAATACAATAATATTTTTAAGTTTATTATTTACCATAAATTCCTCCTTAAATTCGTTTTATATAATTTTTTCCATAATTTATGTTTGTTATACGTAATTTTTATTAACATTTTTTTACTATGCAACATATAATGTTTTAGGTGATGTAAATGTATTCTAAAGGCTTAGATTTTAAACATAAAGAAGTGATAAACATAAAAAATGCTCAAAGATTAGGATTTGTTCAAGATGTTACAGCTGATTTATCTACTGGAAATATTACATCTATTATAGTTCCTGGAAATTCTAAGTTTTTAAGCGGATTTTTTTCTCAAGATGAAATTTCTATTCCATGGACTTCTATTAAATGTATTGGTGAAGAAATTATCTTAGTAGAAATTTAAATGCGATACAAAAGTATCGCATTTAAATTTTTACTTATATAATCTTTTTATGTGAGCTATTGCATTTTTTTCTATTCTTGATACCTGAGCTTGAGATATTCCAATTTCATCTGCAACCTCCATTTGAGTTTTTGCTAAAAAAAATCTTTTATCTATAATCATTTTTTCTTTTTCTGATAGTTTTTTTATAGCCTCTGAAATTGCTAAATCATCTATCCACTTTTCTGCTGTATTTTTATTATCTTTTATTTGATCCATAATATATACACTATCTTGACCATCATTATAAACAGGTTCTTGAAGTGATACAGGATCTTGTATTGCATCTAAACTTAAAGCTATTTCTTCTTTTTCAACTTCTAGATTTTTAGCCAGTTCATCTATTGTAGCTTCTCTACCCTTTTCTTTTAAAAATTTTTCTTTTTCCTGCAAAACCCTATACGCTAAATCTCTAATAGACCTACTTACTCTTACCATATTATTATCTCTCAAATATCTTCTTATTTCACCAATTATCATTGGTACCCCATAAGTACTAAATTGAACTTCTTGATTTATATCAAAATTATCTATTGCTTTTATCAAACCTACACATCCTACTTGAAACAAATCATCTGGATTTTCTCCTCTTCCTCCAAATCTTTGAACAACAGATAAAACTAATCTTAAATTTCCTTTAATGAACTTTTCCCTTGCATCAATATCACCATTTTTTATTTTAATTAAAAGCTCTTGTTTTTCTTCGTTTGATAGCACAGGTAATTTACTGGTATTTACACCACATATTTCTACCTTGTTTATCAAATTAAAAACCTCCATTTACAAATAATGTTAATAACATTATTTCCAAATGAAGGTTTTTTTATTCTTTAATTTTTTCTCATTTTAAGTACTAATAATATTACTACTATAACTTCTATTATTAATAATATTATCCATATTACACTATAATTACTATCATTTGCTTTTTCATTAGTAATAACATATTCTCCTTTATCTTCATAAAAATTAATTGAATCATCTTTCTTGTATTTAGATGCTTCATCTTTACTTAAATTTATATTTATTACTCCATTTTTATCGGTTTTTACATCTAAACTATATACATCTGTATATTCTGAATTTTCATTATATTCTACTTGTTTATTTATATTATAAATTTTTCCTTTGTAAATTGTTTTATCACTATTTGATTTTATAGGATGAGAAAAATTATATATATCAAATAAAATTAAAATAATTAAAAAAATAATCCAAATAATATAAACTCTATTTCTCTTCATTTTTTCTTCCTTTCATGTTAATAAAAATTCCAATAATTATAAAAATAATACTAATAATTTGTGTTGAAGTTATAAAACCATTCCATGAGAATCTTAAAAATTCTAACAAAAACTTACTTATTCCACATAATATAAAAACAAAACCAACAATTTTCAAATTATCTTTATTTTTTTTATATATAAATAAAATAAAAATAAATATAATAAAATTTACTATTGTTTCGATAATTTGAACTGGAAATAATTTTATATTTAATGGAGCATCTTTAGAATATTCATATATTACACAACCTATTCCATCATACTCAATTCCATAACAACATCCTGCAAAAAAACAACCTATTTTTGATATAGAATACAATAATGGTAATAATGGAACATAAATATTTAACAATTTTTTCAAAGGAATTTTGTATAATCTACTAAAAATAACTAATGAAAAAATACCACCTATTACTCCTCCATATGAAGAAAATCCAGCATAATAAAAGCTATTATTTTCTTTTATTTGAATCATATTCAATATTTTAGCACCAGTAATAATCCCTATCAATTCATAAGTTAAAGAACATAGTACAACATTTTTATTTATTTTTTGTGCTTTGGCTAAAAAAAATATAATTATAGAATTTACAAAAAGCGAAATTAAAATGAACAATCCATAAACTGGAATATTTTCAAAATTTATTAACATATCTTTACTCCATTTTATATCATAATAAGAATAAAAAATATTATAAGCAAAAAGAAAATTATAAAATAATTTAGTTTTACAAAAATATTATTATACTTCATTTTAGCATCTACCATTGTTAATAAAGATAACATTAAACATATTATAAAAATATCCTTATTTAAAATTTTAGTAAAAAATTTTATAATAAGTGGTATCCATAAAAAAATATATGATATAAAAATTTGCAAAAATCCAAATTTATTTTTTATTTTCATAATTTATTCCTATTCATCTATATTTTCATCATTTTTAATAATTATGTTATCTTCACTTACATAATTAATTATGGATTTATTTTCTTGTACCGAATTACTATTATTTAATTGTTTTTCTTTTCGAACATTAGAAATTTTACTTAAATTTATTATTGTGCTTACTAACATTATTGCTATTAGAATTAATGCTCCAAAAAAAGCAAATAAAGTTGCTTTATCTTTACTCATTTTACCTCAGAACCTTCCCAAAACTAACATTATATTTAAAAATATTTATATATAGTATAATAATAATATATATTTTTTTCAATAATTTAATAAAAAATAAATTTATAGATATTACTTTTTTGTTTCCAATTTTATAATAATTTTAACTATAAATATTTGCATGAATGGCGTAACATATAAATAATATTATTTCAATACTTTTTTCAGCCAGCGAAAACCGTTTCTACTGATAAAAATAGAAAAGGATAAAAATCCTTTTCTAGATATATTTATAGAATTTGAAAAAAATAAATAATAGAAAAAAATAAAAATAGAAAATAAAAATTTGAAAAAATAGAATAAAATAAATATATCAATATTAGTATAAAATATTTTTATTATTTTTTCTAATAACATAAAGTTTCTCTATTATTAACATTTATTATTATTTGTTTATAATTATTTAATAAATATAAACAAATTAAAAACTTTTATAGAAAAAAAATAATTTAAACTTATATTTTTTTAATTTTTTATTTTTTTGAAACTTTACAAAAATTTGTTCTTTTGATAAAATTATAAAAAAATAAAAGGAATAAATATATGATATACAAATTTGAGATAAATAAAAGATTACCTAGTTTAAATGAATATACACAAGCTTGTAGAAGTAATAAATATATAGGAGCTAAAATGAAGGAAGATACAGAAATATATATATGGGCAGATATAAAACAACAATTAAAAAATACAAAAATTACATCTCCTGTAAAAATTCATTTTACTTGGATTGAAGAAAATAAAAAAAGAGATTTAGATAACATTTGCTTTGCAAAAAAATTTATTTTAGATGCATTAGTAAAATCAAATGTTATTAAAAATGATACCCAAAATTATGTTTCTGGCTTTTCTGATACTTTTTTATATGATAAAAAAAGTAAAGTTTTAGTTGAAATAGAAGAAATATAATAAGGAAGTAAATAGAAATTTACTTCCTTATTATATTTACATTATTTCATAATCTTCTAAATTTTTAAATACAAGAGCATTTTCTTTATATAATTTTTTTCCATCTTCTTTAGAAAACTTTAATTGCATACTATATTTATCAATATCTTTAATTTCGTTTTTTGAAACTAACACTTTTTTTACAATTGGTAACCCATTTCTAGTTAATCCTGTATATAATCCATTATATACCTCATTATCAAACATCCAAGGAATATTTACTATTATTTGAATTTTATTTTTATTATTTATATTTAAATCAAAATATGCAATAGATTTATCTAATATCATCTTTCCCTCATAATAATCTGCATATTTTTTATTATTTTTTTTTACTCCATTAAAAAACTTTACATTATATTTAGAATCTTTCTTTTCTATTTTTATTATTGAATCAATCAATTTATTCGATGAATAATAATATAAATATAATTTATCTTTTCCAAAAGGATTTTCAAAATCTTCTTGTTCTTCCTTAGTATTTTCACACAAATCATTTATACTAATATTATATGTATTACATAATTCAAGTAAAGTATAAAAATCTGGTAAAATTTCATTACTTTCATACTTACAAATAGTAACTTTGGATTTAAAAATCTTATCTCCCACTTCTTGTAAAGTCATATCATTTATTTTCCTATACTCTCTTAAAGTCTCACCTAATGTATTCTTTTCAATTAGATACATAAACTACCCCCTTAAAATTTTTTATGAAGAAAATTTTATAAGATAATTCTATTGTAGCACTTTGGTTTACATAATTCAATTTTAAAGTTATTTTTTCCGTCGACTTCTATCGACATTTATCGACATTACATAGTTTTTATAATACTAAATTAGCTAGTATAAAATCAAAAATTATAATTATTTATTCTTATACTAAATTAAATTTAATTACTAAAAATACAAAAAAATCCTAGATAATTCTAGGATTCGTTTGGCGACCTGGAACGGGCTCGAACCGTCGACCTCCGCCGTGACAGGGCGGCATTCTAACCAACTGAACTACCAGGCCAAAACTGGTGGTCGCTATAGGGCTCGAACCTATGACCTCCTGCTTGTAAGGCAGATGCTCTACCAACTGAGCTAAGCGACCATTCATCTTATCAACGTAGTTTATTTTACTAGATTTTGTTATATTTGTCAATATATATTTAAAAAAAATATAAAAAACCCAAAATTGAATTTTACATTAACTAAAAACCAAAACTTAAATAAAGCATACTAATAATAACTTAAATAAAAAGTCAAATGAAAATGTGTATATCAATTCACATTTTTTGGCAAAAAGCTAGGTAGCTATAAACCTACCTAACTTTTACTATTTGTAGTCTTTGCCTTTATGGTGATTATTGTTTTATTTCTTAAAAATAATAAATTTGTAATTTTCCATAACTAATTATTTTATATTAAAGTTAAAATCATGAATAAATCTTAAATATTATCCAAAATAAAAACATAAAAATTGAAATCATTAATATAAATCTTTTCAAATAATAATTATGTTTTTGTGCTGTTTCACTTTCTTGTGGTTTCATTTCATTATAATATATTTTAACTTTTTGTCCTTCTTTTTTATTGAAATCAGATCTTCCCCATCCTTTATAACATACACCATTTACACTATATTCATACGTATATGAATAACTTTTAGTAGTATACTCTCTATTTTCAGAATCAGTTGTAGTATAATAACGAACATCCACATCTGTTATTTTTGCATACGTAATAGCATCCATTTCTTTTACTTTTATATATATTAAATATTTCCTTAAAGGCCAGTAAATTGAACCAGCAATAATTAAAAAAATTAAGCTTACAACTATTAGCTTCATAAAAGTAACACTTGTAAAACTACCAATAAAAAGCCAAGCTGACACTATTAATACACTTGCTAATGAAACAATAAATTGCCATCTCAAGCCTAAATATATAGCATTAACATGTCCAAGAATAGTGCCATCAAAAGAACAATCAAATAACAAATTAGTAGCATTGAAATTTGGATATAATTTTTTAAATTGTTCTTTAACCTTATCTGCAATTCCTAATAAATTTGCAAAAATAAGATATTTTTCCCATAAATGAACTTCTATATATTTTTTTTCTTCCATACAAGAATAATCTAATAAGAAATTTTTTAATCCATTTAAATTTTGATATTCATTAATAAGTTCATCTGATAAGATAATTTTTTCTGGTGTTTTAAATAATATATAATTTTTTGATGAAACAATTGTTATGTATTTTTGTTTTTCCAAATTATGTTTAATTTTGCTTAATATGTCATCAAATAAAAACCTCATCACAGATTTATTTTCATCTAAACTACAATAATTTTTTATTTCATTTTTCTGCAATAAATTATTATTTCCAGCAGCAGATTTTAAAAAATCATAAATTTTTTTTTCAACATAGTTTTTATCCCAATTTCCATCTTTTAAATCTATATCATAATTACCATTATTTAAACCTATATCTTTACTCTTTTCTATGTTAATATAGCCTTTTTTATACCAATCCAATAAATAAGCACCTACTAGCCCATTATTTAAATCGCCCTTTTTTATATCTGAAAAATTATATAATAACCAATAGGCTATATCGATACTTTCAAAACAAGGTATATCTCTATAATAAATTGATTTATCAATATTTTTTATCTGTATTTTATCTTGGTTTTTAAAATAATTCAAAACAAATTTAAAAATCAATAAAAATAATCCTAACCAAAAAAGCGGAATTAAATCCAAGAACATCATATATAGATCCTCCTTATGACAAATTTATTATTATTTTTGCCAATTAAAATTTTCCATTTTTATTTTTATAGCTTTTGAATAACATTTTTCTACATTTTAATAATTATAGTTTACTCATGTACATCATCTAAATCGCAATCTTCTTCACCAAAAACTTCTCTACCTGTTATTCTTTTTTTGTCTCTTTGTTCTTCTGCCATTTTTGAAATCTTTTCTTTAATTTCAAATGAATTTTTTATGTCTACTATGTCAAATTCTGGAGTTGTCTTATCTGCAGAACAACAATGTATTGTTCCTAGTCCAAATATTCTTTGCCAAAATGAACGTTTTAATGTTGCATCCATTATTCTATATAATTTAATTTCTTCTTGTTTTGTAGATAAAAAACCTGTATCTATCAATATTTTATCCTCTAAAAGAGTGTATTTTGTAAATGATAATGGCAATCCGAATATTGGTCTTTTCCTATCTTTCCATATTACTTTCAATTTTTCCATAAATTTCTATCAAGCAAATAATCTTGAATTTGCCCCCCTTTTAAATTATATTTTTCTTTACTTTATTATAGCATTAAAATTTTATATTTTATTATTTTTTTATAAAATAATAACTTTCGTTAACTTTTTCATGCCATTTTGCAAAATCAAATGCTGTCATTAGGCTATCTCTAGTAAATAAAAAGATCTATCAACTTTTCCGTCTCTTCCACATCTAAAGATTTTTTGGCTACATGTTTTGCTTCCATTTTGAACATAATTTCCATCAATATATAATTAACTAATTGAAATTATTTTGCCATCTAAATTAGTAATATAACAATTAGAAAAATTACTTCAAAAAAATTGTAACAATAAAATTTAAAAAAATCAATATTAAAAAAACTAGTTCTGTCATAAGTTTAGCCACTAAGGATTTGGCCATTCTTACATCACTTTTACAATATACCTACTGAAATAAAGAATACTATTTTTCTATTTCAACTGGTTCGAATGCCTCATTTTTTTCACCCTGAATAGAAGCTTCGGTATTAATGGTAGCAGTATCCTCTTTTTTGCCACATCCAGTAAATACCAACATAACCATAGCTCCAATAATCGCAAGTGCAAATGCCAAAGTCTTTTTCATTGTAATTCCCACTAATTTTTTTTGTGGATAAATTATATATATAAAACCAAAAAGTCAGAGAATTACTTCTCACTAATTAGTGAAAAAAATATAAATATATATATAACAAATAAGTTTGAGAATAAAACCTATCTAATTTATATAAAAAAGATTAACGTATTTTTATCACAACACTGTTTTATGTAAACTTTGAGTAAAAAATGATTTTTTTCTTATATTTTTATTATTTTTTTTATAACAAAAAATACTACAAATACTGTAACAATAAATATTATCATTTTAAATATATTATTTTCTAATTCAGTTTCTTCTAATTTTTTATAATCAATTTTTTCGCGCATCATTAATTCAAATTCATGTTCTCCACTCTCATAAATTTGTCCATTTGAATACCCTATTTCTGCCTGCGAGATATAAATATTAGGTGTTTGTTTTAAGTTCTCAAACGTTTCCTTTACAAATTTATCGGCAGAATCTTTTGTCTTTATGTTTTCGTCCCATACTCTTATATACAGTTTATCTGAACTTAAAGCTTTATCCAATGTAATATTTTTAGGGCAAAAATCTTCATTTTTATACCAAAAATTATAAATATCATAATCACTATCTTCGCCAACATATAGTATCAATGGTTGGTCGTTTAATTTCCATTTTTGTTTTAATTCATTTTCAATTTTATCAAAAGATATTTTATATATTTGATACCCTATTTGTAAATCGTTTCTTATATTACAAATTTGTTCTTTTTTTTCGCTATCATAATATTTTATATTCCATTGATAGTAATCATATGAAATTTCTCCAGTAAATTTACTTAATTGTTGTTTACCTTGAACTTCATATTTTCCAAAAACTAATTCTAATAAATCTTCATACTTACTTATATAATCCTCGTTTTTATTCGAATAATGCTTTTCATTTTTATAATAATCTTTAGGAATAGCATAACTATTTAAAGTTATTAAATTAACGTTAATTAACATAAAAAGCAATACTATAAATAATTTTTTAAATTTTAATTGCTTCATTTTATCCTCTTATTAAACTCTTGATTTTCTATTTTTTCTTTTTATTAGCTTCTATCAACATTTTCATTACTTCATCTATTTCTCATTTAACCCAAAACTAGCCAAAGGGAAAACTATTTATTTTCTATGCATATTTTATCATAATCAATGTCTCCACTTTTTCTACCCATTTATTCTTGTTCAAACCTACTTATGACATAAGTTTTTCTATCATCTACTGATAATCCAAAACTCTTAGTAAATGAATGTGATTGAATATTATACCATATCTTCTTGTAAATCAACCATATATGTTTTTCCTTCTTTTGAAGTAATTATGTTATATACATGTCGACATTTCCTATAATCATTAGAATCTATTACTGTTCTTATATTTACTCCAATTTTTTTAAGAATATACTCTAATATATATACGACAGATTTACATATTACTATATTTGTTTCCATGCATTCTTCTAAATCTATTAAATTCCTACTATGATAGTTATATAGATTTGGGTTCTTTTTACTGTTTCCAAATTGCATAAATTTTGAATTAAAAGAAAATCTTTTTCCTAAATCCATAATACCACCTTCTCGTGATATATATTCTTTCATATTTTCTATATAATAAATTAATTTACTCATATTTATATCCATTTACTTTTTAATTATGTCTTTTATTATCTCTCCTGTTATAATTAGACCAGCTACTTTTGCTTTTTTTATTTTTCAACTGATTCATTTACTATTAGTAATTCTGTTCTTGAAAATTGATTTTACATTTACTATTCCACCCTTTAATATATAACTATAATTGTATCTTTTGTTATATTTTTCATTACTGTAACTTTTTTAATAATTGCATTACATCTTCTAGTATATCTAAATTTGGTAGTTTTATCAATAAATATCCTAAAATTATTATACCTATTATCATTATTGAAGTAATTATAATAAATACTTCCATTATAAAGGCAAATATATCAATAATAAATAAAATTAAGTATCCTAATATTAAATACATTGTAAATCCTATAATTTCTTATCTCCTAAGATAACAAATTTTCTATTCGGATTATAACTAAAAGGAAGGAATTTTCCCTGAAAATTCCAAAAGTAAATATGTAAAAGAAAAAACGGAATTATTGTATCAGAACCACTTGCAAATATATTGTAGCTCATTTGTATTTTCTTGTGTTTCTTGAATTGGCTCATTTTGCTCGACTACTTGTGGTGACTCCTCCATATGTACTTCAACAGTTACTGGTGATGATACAGACTCTGGCACTGTTTCTGATACTTGCTGTTCAACATCTTTCATAGTTTGTTCTATTACTGGTATATCTCTTTTTTCTTCTGTTACTGGTTTATTTTGTACTTCATTGCTTGTTACTTCTGTTTACTTAAATCTCTATCTAATTGCTCATTATCTCTAAAAATAAAAACCATTTCTATTTTCCCCCTTCAAAAAATTCTTCTGGATTTGCAAAATCTCCATTTATTCTAACTTCAAAATGGGCATGTGGACCTGTTGAATATCCTGTAGACCCAACTTTTAAAACTGGATCCCCCTGTTTAACTATTTGATTCGTTTGTACTAATATTTTTGAACCATGTGCATATAATGTAGTAATTCCTTTTCCGATGATCTATCATAACCATATTTCCATATGCAGAATTATAACAAGCTTGTACAACTTTTCCACTTGCCATAGCTACAAAATTCGCACCGAATAGGAGCTCCTACATCTGTACCAGAATGTAATTTATAAACTCCGAGTAATTGGATGAACTCTCATTCCAAAATGTGAAGTTATTTTTGTATATCCAGGTATAGGCCATATAAACATGCCTTTTGAAACTAGACCATCACCTTCTGGTAAAACTGTTGGATTTTCAGTTCTACTTTTTGATTTTATTATCTCATTATTTAAATTCATATCATAATTTGATGTTTCTATTTTCTCTATATTAATCATTTTTTTCTCCTTAAATTATTTTAAATATACATTTTTTATTTTTATTAACATTCTCTAATTTTAAAATTCAAATTTTTGGAAATTAGAAAATAAATATATCCTACTTTTGTTTTAAGAAAAAATAAAAAAGACCAATAAACAAAGTTAATTAAAAAACTAACTTCGAAAATGGTCTCAAAAATGTATTATAAATTAATACATAAAAAAAAATATAATTTAAATTTATTTTTTATTAAATCTTTTTTTTTATTAAATTTTTTTTTTTTAAATTTTTTATTATTAAATCTTTCTATTATTTGTATAATTTATACCCTAATTTTTATATTTTATATGATTTTTAATGAGTTTTAATGCTTTTAAATAACTTTTTATTTATATAAGTAAAATCTTTTTATAAAACACCTAATACTATAATCGAGTAGAGAATAAATAATTATTTTATTTATTCCCTCTCACACCACCACTCAAGCGGTTCTCGCAAGTGGC
>CANRGN010000016.1 GCA_947630235.1 uncultured Clostridia bacterium | reverse complement strand
ATTTTTTTTACTTCTTATCTTACTCTATAAAAATTTTTTTTACTTCTTATCTTACTCTATAAAAATTTTTTTTACTTCTTATCTTACTCTATAAAAATTTTTTTTACTTTTTATCTTACTCTATAAAAATTTTTTTACTTCTTATGTTACTTTATAAAATTTTTTTATTGATGACACTTTTATTCGAAGGATGAGACGTTTTCAATCTTGATAATATTTGATAAAGTGTGATATAATGTTAACGCTATAATGTAAATTGGAGGAGATATTTTGAAAAAAGTTGCTTTTTATACTTTGCGGTTGTAAGACTAATCAATATGAAACTAATCGGAATGATACAGAGCTTTAAAAGTGCTGGTTATGATGTTGTAGAATTTAATGAGTATGCTGATATTTATATAGTTAATACTTGTACGGTTACTAGTATTTCTGATAAAAAATCTAGAATGTTTTTAAGAAAAGCTAAAAAAATAAATCCTAATGGAATTGTTGTTGCATGTGGTTGTTATGTACAAGTTGCTAAAAATGAGCTTGAAAAAATTCAAGAGATTGATTTATGTGTTGGAACTAATGAAAAGGCTAATATTGTTCAATATATTGAAGAATTTATAAATTCTAAAATAGATGATGTGAATATTTCTGATGTTTTTAAAGAAAAACAATATTGTGAATTTGGTAGTGTTACATATAAAGAAAAAACTAGAGCTGTAGTTAAGGTTCAAGATGGTTGTGATAGATTTTGTACATATTGTTTAATTCCATATGCTAGAGGTAGAGTTAGAAGTAGAAAGCCTGAAAATGTAATAGAAGAAGTAAAAAATATTGCTAAAAATGGTTGCAAAGAAATTGTAATTACTGGAATTCATATTGCATCTTATGGAAAAGATTTTGAAAAAGAATATAGCTTAATTGATTTATTAGAAAAGCTTGATAAAATTCCAGGTATAGAAAGAATAAGATTAGGCTCAATAGAACCTTTACTTATAACTGAAGAATTTTGTGAAAGATTAAAAAAATTAAAAAAAATTTGTCATCATTTTCATTTATCACTTCAAAGTGGATGTGATGAAACTTTATCAAGAATGAATAGAAGATATTCTACAGCTGAATTTATAATTATTGTAGATAGACTTAGAAATATTTATTCTGATTGTATTTTAACAACAGATATAATAGTTGGATTTCCAGGTGAAACTGATGAAGAGTTTGAAAAAACATATAACTTTTTGAAAAAAATAAAATTTTATAAAATGCATATATTTAAATTTTCGCCAAGAGCTGGAACTAAGGCTGAAAAAATGGAAAATCAAGTATCTAGTGGGGTTAAAGAAAAAAGGAGTAATATGCTTATAGAATTATCAAATAAAAACGAATTAGAATATCAAAAAAGTTATATACAAAAAGAAGAAGATGTTTTATTTGAAGAAAATGTTAATGGAATATATAAAGGTCATACTTCTAATTATTTGATTGTAAATGTTAAAAGTGATATAGATATAGATTTAGAAAATAAAATAGAAAAAGTAATAATAAAAAATATAGAAGATAATGAATTATATGGCAATTTAAAATAAATCATACTAATTATAAAAATTAGGAGTAATAAAATTGTAATAATTTGGTAACTCAAACTTAATATAAAAACTATTGATTTAAAAAAAATTATATAGTATATTATTATCAAGTTAGATTAATTTTTACTAAGGAGGAAGCAATATGCGTGAGTATAAATTAAATGAGTACGATTCTACAGAAGAAGCTAATGGACAAAATTTGCCACAAAAAGTTAGTTTATGGAGTAAGATTAAAAACTTCTTATTTCAAGAAATAGATTTAAGTAAACCAATAGTTCTTGAATTAACTCCAAAAGAAGAAAAAGTTCTTACAGAGGTTCATGATTTCTTGTTTCAAGAAGTTAAATTCCCAGAGTTGCATGATTTTCTATTCCAAGAAATTCATTTTTTCGGTAAAAAGAAAAATAAAGCAAAACAAGCTGATGTAATTCAAAATAGTGTAGAAGCTAATGGTAATGTTGATGATTGGGAAAAAGGCCAAAATACAACAGATACCTGGAATGAAAAAAATGGTGAAAATCCTTCAACTAAAGTGAAAGATTAGAAATTATTTAGAGTAACAAATATATATATTTGTTACTCTTATTTTTATTCAGTAGTAAAGTTTGCTGTAGCCAGGTTGAATAAAAGCACTTAAAGATTAATAAAAAAATTAAAACAACTATTGCAAAGTAAAATGTTTTGATATACAATATTATCGGTTTTATGGAACCAATTACAAAGATGTTAATAACATCAGAATGGAGGAATTTTAAATGTCAGTAAAAGTAGCGATTAATGGTTTTGGACGTATAGGACGTCTTGCATTTAGACAAATGTTTGGAGCAGAAGGGTATGAAATAGTTGCAATAAACGATTTAACTAGCCCAACAATGCTTGCTCATTTATTAAAATATGATTCTGCACAAAAAAGATATGAAAAAGCAGATACAGTTTCAGCAGGAGAAGATTCAATAACTGTTGATGGAAAAACAATAAAAATATATGCAGAAAAAGATGCTGCAAATCTTCCTTGGGGAGAATTAGGAGTTGATGTTGTATTAGAATGTACAGGTTTCTATACAACAAAAGAAAAAGCATCTGCTCATATTCAAGCAGGAGCTAAAAAAGTAGTTATATCTGCTCCAGCAGGAAAAGATTTACCTACAATAGTTTTTGGTGTAAATGAAGGAACATTAACTGCTGATGATAAAATTATTTCTGCAGCTTCATGTACAACAAACTGCTTAGCACCAATGGCTAAAGCATTAAATGATTTTGCACCAATTCAATCAGGAATAATGACAACAGTTCATGCATATACTGGTGATCAAATGGTTCTTGATGGACCACATAGAAAAGCAGATTTAAGAAGAGCAAGAGCTGCTGCTGTAAATATAGTTCCAAACTCAACAGGTGCAGCAAAAGCTATAGGACTTGTTATTCCAGAATTAAACGGAAAATTAATAGGATCTGCACAAAGAGTTCCAGTTCCTACAGGATCTACAACAATTTTAATTGCAACAGTTAAAACAGATAAAGAAGTTACACCAGAAGCAATAAACGAATTTATGAAATCAAGAGCTAACGCTTCATATGGATATACAGATGAACCATTAGTTTCTTCAGATATAATTGGTATAACTTATGGATCATTATTTGATAGTACTCAAACAATGGTTACAAAAGTATATGATGACACATATCAAGTACAAGTTGTTGCATGGTATGATAATGAAAATTCATATACTAGCCAAATGGTTAGAACAATTAAATATTTTGCTGAATTAAATTAATTTTTATATAAAAAACTCATAAATGCGTTTAAAAGCGCATTTATGAGGAATATTAATAAAAGAATAGTGTTAACCATTAGTAAATCTATAAAATAGGTTTAGTGATGATTAACATTATATAAGCTAAAAATAAAAAATAGGAGGATTATTTATGAATAAAAAAACTGTAAGAGATATTGATGTAAAAGGAAAAAAAGTTTTAGTTAGATGTGATTTTAATGTTCCACAAGATGAAAATGGAAAAATTACTGATAATAGAAGAATTGTTGCTGCATTAGATACAATAAAATATTTAATAGAAAATAATTCAAAAGTAATTTTATGTTCACATTTAGGTAGACCAAAAGGAGAAATCAAACCAGAATTTTCTTTAGCTCCAGTTGCAAATGAATTATCAAGACTTCTTGGAAAAGAAGTAAAACTTGCTAAAGATGTTGTAGGAGAAGATGCAATTAAGCTTTCAAATGAATTAAAAGAAGGTGAAGTAATGCTTCTTGAAAATGTTAGATTTGAAGCTGGTGAAGAAAAAAATGATGAAGAACTTTCTAAAAAATTTGCAAGCTTAGCAGAAGTTTTTGTAAATGATGCTTTTGGAACAGCTCATAGAGCTCATAGTTCAACAACAGGAGTTGCAAACTTTTTACCTGCAGTATCTGGATTCTTAATAGAAAAAGAATTAAATTTCCTAGGAAATGCTTTAGAAAATCCAGAAAGACCTTTTGTAGCAATACTAGGAGGAAAGAAAGTTTCTGATAAAATTGGTGTAATAAATAGTTTATTAGAAAAAGTTGATACTTTACTTATTGGTGGAGCAATGGCATATACTTTTTTCAAAGCTCAAGGATATAATGTTGGAGATTCAATTTGTGAAGAAGATAAATTAGATTTAGCTTTAGAGCTTATGCAAAAAGCTAAAGATAAAGGTGTAAAAATGCTTTTACCAATTGATACAAAAGTTGGAAAAGAATTTGATCCAAATACAGAAAGTAAAACAGTTGATTGGACAGAAATTCCTGATGGATGGGAAGGATATGATATTGGAACAAAAACAATAGAATTATATTCTGAAGAATTAAAGAAAGCAAAAACAGTTATTTGGAATGGACCAGTTGGATTATTCGAATTTGATCAATTTGCTGTTGGAACAAATTCTATAGCAAAAACTTTAGCAGATTTAGATGCTGTAAAAATAATTGGTGGTGGAGATTCAGCAGCTGCTGTTGAAAAAGCTGGATTATCTAGCAAATTTACACATGTTTCTACAGGAGGAGGAGCATCTCTTGAATTTTTAGAAGGAAAAAAATTACCAGGAATAGAAGCTCTTCAAGATAAATAAAATAATGTAAAGTATAAATTTTTATTTAAGTGTTCGTAAGGAAGATTATAAATTTATCATATTTATTTTATTAAAAAGAAAAATATATGTAGATATGAATGATATATAATCATCCTTACGAGATTTAATATAAAATTTTACATTACAATTGCAATATTTATAAAGGTGATTTTAAGAGGCGGTTTATTATGAAGGAATATTTAGATATATTTGATGAAAATAATGTAAGTTTAAATCAATCAAAAGAAAGAACTATAGTTCATAAACAAGGCTTATGGCATAGAGAAATTGCAGTGTGGATAATAAATAAAAACAAAGAAGTATTAATCCAAAAAAGATCAGCAAATAAAAAGCTAGGTGCTAATAAGTGGGCTTTATGTGCAGGTCATGTTACTTCTGGAGAAAATTTAATAGAAGGTGCTGTTAGAGAAGTTCAAGAAGAAGTAGGAATTTCAAAATTATGTCCAAGTGATTTGAGATTATTTTATATTCAAAAAGTAGAATCTAATGATGGTGAAATTAAAAATAATCATTATAAGTATTGTTATTTATTGAAAACAGATATGAAAATATCTGATTATATAATTCAAAAAGAAGAGTTATCTGAAGTAAAATATGTTTCTTTAGATTATTTAAAAAATATGACTAAAGAAGAAAGAAATGAATTTACTAGATTTTTTTCTAGTAAAGAATTAGAAATTACTTTAAATAAATTAGAAAAAAAATTAAAAGAAATTGAGGAGGATTAATTATGAGAAGAAAGGTTATTGCCGCAAATTGGAAAATGAATAAGTTACCTAATGATGCTATGAAATTTATAGCTGAACTAGTAACAATTGTTAAAGAAACTGATGTAGAAATAATTTTATGTGTTCCATACATAGATTTATTTTATTGTATTTTAAATGTACAAGGAACAAATATAAAAATAGGAGCACAAAATATGCATTTTGAAGATAGCGGTGCATATACAGGAGAAATTTCTGGTGAAATGTTAAAATGCATTGGAGTAAAATATGTAATAATTGGACATTCTGAAAGAAGACAATATTTTGGAGAAACAGATGAAATTGTTAATAAAAAATTAAAATCAGCTTTTAGAAATGATTTAAAACCAATTGTATGTGTTGGAGAAAAATTAGAAGAAAGAGAATCTGGAAAAGCAATAGAAGTTATTACATCTCAAACTCAAAAAGCATTAGATGGATTAACTAAAGAGCAAGTAGAAAATACAATAATTGCTTATGAGCCAATTTGGGCTATAGGTACAGGAAAAACTGCTACAAGTGAAGATGCAAACGAGAGTGTAAAAGCTATAAGAGCAAAAATTGCTGAAATTTATGGAGATGATACTGCTCAAAAAGTTATAATTCAATATGGTGGTTCTGTTAAACCATCAAATGCAAAAGAGCTATTTAGCACATCAGATATAGATGGTGCATTAGTTGGAGGTGCTAGTCTTAAAGCAGAAGATTTTAGTAAAATAATTGAATATAAAGATTAGAAGGAGAATAAAAATGAATAAAAGACCTGTAATGTTGATGATTTTAGATGGATATGGTATAAATGAAAAAACAGAAGGAAATGCAGTAAAGCTTGCTAATACCCCTCATCTTGATGAACTATTAAAAAAGAATCCAAATACTATTATTCATACTAGTGGCGCTGATGTTGGACTTCCTGATGGGCAAATGGGTAATTCAGAAGTAGGTCATACAAATATTGGTGCTGGAAGAATTGTATATCAAGATTTAGCAAAAATAACTAAGTCTATAGAAGAAGGAGATTTTTTTAGTGTTCCAGAATTTGTAGAGGCAATTGAAAATTGTAAGAGAAATAATTCAAAACTTCATTTATTAGGATTATGTTCTAATGGTGGTGTTCATAGTCATATAAGACATTTATTTGGATTATTAGAACTTGCTAAAAGAAAAGATTTTGAAAATGTATATGTTCATTGTTTTATGGATGGAAGAGATACATCTCCTGCATCTGGTGAATCATTTATAAATGAACTTGAAAATAAAATGAAAGAAAAAGGTTTAGGAAAAATTGCTACAATTTCAGGAAGATTTTATGCAATGGATAGAGATAAAAGATGGCAAAGAGTTCAAAAAGCCTATGATGCTATGGTAAAAGGTGAAGGTGAAAAATCTACTTCTGCTATTAAAGCAGTAGAAGAATCTTATCAAAAAGAACTATTTGATGAATTTATAGTTCCTACAGTAATATGTAATTCAAATGGTGAACCTGTAGCAAAAATAGAAGAAAATGATTCTGTAATATTCTTTAATTTTAGACCTGATAGAGCTAGAGAAATTACAAGAGCTATTGTTGATCCTAATTTTGATGGATTTGAAAGAGAATATTTTAAAACATATTTTGTATGCATGACTCCTTATGATGAAACAATGCCAAATGTACAAGTAGCTTTTAAAAAAGAAGAAATAAAAAATACAATTGGTGAAATAATAAGTAAAAAAGGATTAAAACAATTAAGAATTGCAGAAACAGAAAAATATGCACATGTTACTTTCTTCTTTAATGGAGGAGAAGAAAAACAATATGAGGGTGAAGATAGAATATTAGTTCCTTCTCCTAAAGTAGAAACATATGATATGAAACCTGAAATGAGTGCATATGAAGTAACAGATAAAGTAGTTGAAGCTATAGAATCAGAAAAATATGATATGATAATTTTAAATTATGCTAATCCAGATATGGTAGGACATACAGGTAGTGTTGAAGCTGCAATAAAAGCTATAGAAGCAATAGATGTATGTGTAGATAGAGTTGTAAATTCTATAAATAAAGTAGGTGGGGTTATGCTTATTACTGCAGATCATGGAAATTCTGAGCAAATGATTGATTACAAAACAGGTGAGCCATTTACATCACATACTACAAATCCAGTACCATTAGCACTTATTGGATTAAATAAAAAATTAAAGGAAGGTCGTTTAGCAGATTTAGCTCCAACTATGCTTGAAATAATTGGAATAGAAAAACCAGCAGAAATGACTGGTGAAAGTTTACTTTCAGATTAATTTTTTAGAAAGGATATTAAATATATGCCAAGTTTACCGAAAGAAAAATTTTTATTTTCGGAATTGCAAAAAAAATTATTTTATATAATACCAGAAAAATGGCAAAGTATATATTTATATGCATCAGTAATAGATATAGGAAATAGAAAAACTACAGGAGAAATGTTTTTCTACTATATTCCAAAAGGTATTATAAAGAAAAAACCTATAAATGGATATGAAATTCCAAGTCTTTTTAATATAGATGAAGAAGATTTTTCAAAACTTATAACAGATTTGTATAATACATTAAAAAAATTGAGGTTATTAAGTATAAAAGCCCAGAAAAAAAGATGGACCAATATAAATATAACTATAGAGAATAATGTATTTAGAGTTGAATATGGTTTTGAAGATTTACAAAATTCTTCATATGATTCTTATGAAAGACATGTTATATGGAGATATAATTATTTTGAACAAGATATAGAATCTTTAGGAAAAAATGATAAAAAAATTATAAAAAAATATTTAGAGGATATGAAATTTCATAAACCATTGAAAAAAGAATATTATACAGAAAATATTTATGATATTCCTATTAAAAATATTGTTGATTTCGAAAAAACACTTTCAGTGGATGAAGCTATAGCTCAATCTAAGAAAACAGAAGTAAAAGAAAAGAAAGGATTAAAGAATCTATTTAAGAAAAAAAATTCACAAATAGATAATTCAAAAAAAGAATTTGAAAATCAATTATTAAAATTTAAATAAAAAATTTTGCAGGATAATTTATATCCTGCAAATTTTTTTTTATTTAGTAGGAAACTTCTATGTAGATAGGCTTAATTAAAAGCATTGCACACAATTTTTGAAAAAATTAGCGCACGAACAATTTAACCTAGACTTTGCAATATATTTTAAAAGTCTGACATAAGAAAATGTCCACTTTGTTCTTTATTTCATTAAGTTGAAAAAAAGCATTGCAATTTTCTTGAAATAGTATGTAAATTATGATATATTGATTATATTATTGAAAGGGGTAATAAAATTGTTTAAAAGAAATGAAACTAGGCCTATATATATTGGTGGAATACAAATTGGTGGTCAAAATAAAGTGATTATACAATCTATGTGTAATACGAAAACAAAAGATGTAAATAGTACAGTTGATCAAATTCATAAATTAGAAAAAATTGGATGTGAAATAGTAAGAGTTGCTTGTTTAGATATAGAAGATGCAAAAGCTATAAAAGAAATAAAAAAACAAATACATATTCCTATAGTTGCTGATATTCATTTTGATTATAGAATAGCTTTAGAAGCTATAGAAAGTGGAGCAGATAAAATTAGAATAAATCCTGGAAATATTGGTGATGAGGAAAAAACTAGAGCAGTGGTTGAAAAATGCAAAGAACATAAAATCCCAATTAGAATAGGAGTAAATGGTGGTTCTTTAGAAAAAGATTTGTTAGAAAAATATGGTCATCCATGTAGTGATGCAATGATAGAAAGTGCAAAGCGTCATGCTCAGATATTAGAAAAATTAGATTTTTATGATATAGCAATTTCGCTTAAAGCATCTAATTTAGATATGTGTATAGAAGCTTATGAAAAAGCATCAAAAACATTTAAATATCCTTTGCATTTAGGAATTACTGAAGCAGGAACTGCTTTTGGAGGAACTATAAAATCTAGTATAGGATTAGGAATATTGTTAAGGCAAGGCATTGGTGATACTATAAGAGTTTCTTTATCAGATGATCCGATAGAAGAAATTCCAGTAGCAAAAGAAATTTTAAAAAATTGTAATTTATATAACAAAAGTCCAAAATTAGTATCTTGTCCAACTTGTGGAAGAATTCAATATGATATGATACCAATAGCTAAAGAAATAGAAAAATTTTTACAAGGAATTGAGTCAAATATAACAGTAGCAATAATGGGATGTCCTGTTAATGGTCCTGGAGAAGCAAAAGAGGCTGATATAGGAATTGCAGGTGGCTTAAAACAAGGTATGTTATTTAAAAAAGGTGAAATAATAAAAAAGGTTAAACAAGAAGATATTATAGATGTTCTAAAAGAAGAAATTTTGAATATGACGAAAATTTAAAAATAACTATTGATTTTTGTTTAGCATAATAGTATAATTGTTATGGTAAAAACTACCATTTACTTGGTTTTAAGGAAAAAACCTACTTAAAACTCAGTTTATGGCAAATTTATAAAAAATAGGAGGGATAAAGATATGACTAAAGAAAGAAAACAAGAAATCATTGAAACTTATAAAAGAGATGCTAATGATACTGGTTCTCCAGAAGTTCAAATTGCTTTATTAACAGAGAGAATCAAAGAATTAACAGAGCATTTTAAGGTTCATCCAAAGGATAATCATTCTAGAAGAGGTCTTTTAAAAATGGTAGGTAAAAGAAGAAATTTATTAAATTACTTAGCAAAAAAAGATATTAATAGATATAGAGAAATAACATCAAAATTATCTTTAAGAAAATAATTTATTGGGCAAGGTTTTACTTTGCCCTTTTTTAACAAAAAAATATAATAATTATAAAATAAATTTATTTGAAATAGTAGCTTGTACAAAGAAAATAAAGTTTTTTTTGTAGAGGTTACATTTTCAAATAAATTATAATTAATGAAGTTAGGAGGAAAATGAAAATGTTTAAAACTTATAGTATGGAATTAGCAGGAAGAACTTTAACAATCGAAACAGGAAAAATGGCAGGTTTAGCTAATGGTAGTGTTTTAGTTAAATATGGAGAAACTACAGTTTTAGTAAATGCTACAGCATCTAAAGAGCCAAAAGAAGGGATTGATTTTTTCCCTTTATCAGTAGAATATAATGAAAGATTATATGCAGTTGGAAAGATTCCAGGAGGTTTTACAAAAAGAGAGGGAAAACCATCAGAAAAAGCAATATTAACATCAAGAGCAATTGATAGACCTTTAAGACCTTTATTTCCAAAAGATTTAAGAAATGATGTTGTAATAGATTGTTTAGTTTTATCAGTAGAACAAGATTGTTCTCCGGAAGTATGTGCTATGATTGGTAGTTCTGCGGCATTATCTATATCAGATATACCATTTGGTGGTCCAACAGCTGCTGTAAATGTAGGATATATAGACAATAAAATAATTATAAATCCAACAGAAGAACAAAGAAATAATTCAAAGCTTACATTAACAGTTGCAGGAACTATAGATAAAATTGCAATGATTGAAGCTGGTGCTGATGAAATACCAGATAATACAATGTTAGAAGCAATTAAACAAGCACATATAGAAATAAAAAAAGTATGTGAATTTATACAAAATATAAAAAATGAAATAGGAAAGCCAAAATTTGAATATACAAGTTTTGCAGTAAATGAAGAAGTATATGAAGAAATAAAAGAACAGTTTGCAGAAAGAATGAAAGCTGATGTTCAAACTCCAGACAAGCCAGATAGAGATGAAAAAATAGATATATTAACAAAAGATGTAATAGCATGGTATACAGAAAAATATGGAGAGGAAAAGGCAGAAGAAGAAAAAGCTAGTATTGCAGATGCTGTATATAAATTGGAAAAGAAAACAGTTAGGAATTTAATATTAGAAGAAGGAAAAAGAGTTGATGGAAGAGGAATTTATGATATAAGACCTCTTAGTTGTGAAGTAGGTCTTATTCCTAGAGTTCATGGTAGTGGATTATTTTCAAGAGGTAGAACTCAAGTTTTATCAATAGCTACACTTGGAATGAAAAGTGAAGAGCAAATTTTAGATGGTTTAGACAATGAAGAATCAAAAAGATATATGCATCAATATAATTTCCCTGGATATAGTGTTGGAGAAGCAAAAACATCTAGAGGTCCTGGAAGAAGAGAAATTGGTCATGGAGCTTTAGCTGAAAAAGCTTTAGTTCCAGTATTACCTAGTATAGAAGAATTTCCATATAGCATTAGAGTTGTATCAGAAATATTAAGTTCAAATGGTTCAACATCACAAGGAAGTATATGTGCATCAACTTTAGCATTAATGGATGCTGGTGTTCCTATTAAGAAACCTGTTGCAGGTATATCTACAGGTTTAATTACTGATGAAAATGATCCAAATAGATATGTTGTAATAACTGATATTCAAGGAATAGAAGATTTCTTTGGCGATATGGATTTTAAAGTTGGTGGAACAAAAGATGGTATAACAGCAATTCAAGTAGATATAAAAGTTGATGGATTAAGTTATGATATAATTGCAGAAGCTTTTGAAAGAACTAGAAAAGCTAGAATGTATATATTAGATGAAATAATGGCACCAGTTATTAATGAACCAAGAAAAGAAATTTCAAAATATGCTCCAAAAATAATAAATATGAAAATAAATCCTGAAAAAATAAAAGATGTTATAGGATCTGGAGGAAAAGTAATAAACAAAATTATAGAAGAAACAGGAGTAAAAATTGATATAGAAGAAGATGGTACTATATTTATATATTCTGAAAATATTAAAGGTGCTTTAGATGCACAAGGAATTATTGAGGATATAACTCGTGAAATAGAAAAAGGTGGAATTTATACCGGAAAAGTAGTTAGAATTGCTACTTTCGGTGCATTTATAGATTTAGGTGGAGGAAAAGAAGGTTTACTTCATATTTCTAAAATATGCAAAGAAAGAATAAATAAAGTTGAAGATGTATTAAAATTAGGAGATGAAGTAACTGTAAAAGTTTATGAAATAGATGATCAAGGCAGAATAAATTTAACACGAAAAGGCTTATATGAAGATACAAATAATAGCAAATAAAGTATTAAGGAGAGTTACAAATGAAGAGTAAATTAAAAAATAAAGATGGTATAAGTCTAATTTCTATGATAATTATTGGTGTTATAATTGTAGTAGTAGTATATATATTAATATTACTATTAAAAGATGGAATTAAAGTATTATCTAAAGCTCAAACTGCAAGAAAGCAAACAAAATCAAATCAAATTATAGAACAAGTGGATTTGATATTAGTAAATTATAATGCTGAAATTGCTATGCAACAAAAAAGAAATATACCATTTGAAGATTATTTAAAAACTTCAAAAGAAAATGGAGATATTGAAAATTATTGGTATTCTGAAAATTTAGTAATTGTTAAGTATAAAAACAATTATGTTATTTTGCTAAAAAACAAAGATAGCTATTCTAATAAAGGATTAGTATATATAGAAAATGATGAATATGCAAATTTAGCTGTAAAAAATTATGAGAAATCAATAGATCCTCAAAGTAAAGAAAAAATAAAAATAGAAGATAAAAACACATATATAATTTCAGGATCTGTTAGAGCAGATTGTTATGATTATAATATAGAAAATAATCAAAATGTAACAATTGCAATAGTAGAAAAAGTTGAAATTAATAATAAAAATATAGATAAACCTGCTATTAAGATTGGATATAATAGTTCTTTAAAATTATATATATATGAAGAAACTACAATATCTTCATTATATAATGGTTTAGAAGAAATAAAATATGATCAGGTAAGAGAAAGTGGCGGATATGCTGGAATTAA
This sequence comes from uncultured Clostridia bacterium, assembly GCA_947630235.1. GTDB lineage: Bacteria > Bacillota > Clostridia > TANB77 > CAG-508 > Scatovivens. The sequence continues at coordinate 26,378 of CANRGN010000016.1, read as the reverse complement.
TTTGCCAGAAACATCTACTTTGAACATATATGGAAATAAAACTCTACGTGTATATGGAGGCCCTGCAGGAAAAGGTGGAACATATACAGAACAAGATATTACATTAGGTAGTGGTGGAGGAGGCGCTGGTGCTGGAATTGGAGGTAATGGTGGCTCTGGAGGAAAAGCTGATGAAAAAAAATCTAATCAAGGTGGTAATGGAGAAAATTGTGGAGATGTAAAATTAACAGAAAGTGTTGAATTATATGTATATGGCGGAGCTGGTGCAAGTGGCGGAGATTCTACCACAGAAGGTGCTGGTGCAGGAGGCGGATATCCAGCAGCTGGTATAGGTGGAGGCCGGAGCTGGAGGCCGGAGGTGCTACAAAATTAATCGGTGCAGGAGGATATTCTGGTGGAGCTAGTATAGCTACTAATGGTAAAGAAACAATGAGTGGTGGAAAAGATGGATTAGCAGGTAGTCATATAGATGATATAGAAAGATATGAATATTATTATTCTGGAGGAGGATATTTCTCTGGTCCTGATGGAAAAGATTCAAAAAATAAAAATAGAGCTGAATTATGTTTAGGTGGTTTTTATTCTATAGGACAAGATTTATCAACTTCAAGTGCAACTGGTGGAACTGGTGGAAATGGTGGAGATGTTGATATAGAAGATTATTCAAGACTTCATGCGTTTAATGGAAATAAAATAACAGATAATTCATCTAATGTGCCTGTGGAGATAAATAGTCAAAATGGTTTAAGTTTACCAAAATACTCTTATAAAAAAGTAGAAGGAAAAACATTTTTATTAAATAGAGTTGCTAAAAAGAAAAAAGTAAAAGCTACTAAATATGGTCAAGGAATTGGATCAGGTGCTGGATATTATGAAGGTACAAATGGAATTTATAGAAATAAAACTTCATAAGATTAAAAAATAAAACTAGGTGAGTGATACTTACCTAGTTTTATTAAAAAAATCTTTACAAAAAAATATATATATAATATAATTTTAATGTAATATATTCGGGTGTCGCCAAGTGGTAAGGCAACGGACCCTGACTCCGTCACTCGTTAGTTCGAATCTAACCACCCGAACCAAAATTTAATAAAATAATGGTCGACTAGACCATTGTTTTATTAAATTTCTAGTTAGAATGATTAGTAAGTAGAAATAACGGCGAAAGCAAAGTGGCGCGGTGAGCGAATGATATATATACAAAAGAAAAGAGGTTATTTTATGAAGATATTTTATTCTAAAGGAATAACATTAGTAAGTTTGGTAGTAACAATAGTATTATTGATAATATTAGCAGGAGTTGCAGTATCAAATGTTATAGGAAATAATAGTTCTGTAAATAGAGCAAAGCAAGCAAAAATTACAGAAGAGCAAGAAAGTAAAAAGGAAGTTTTAGAGCAAGCTTTAGTAAAATATAATTCTGGAGATTATATTGGAGATGGAAATTTAGCATCTTTTTTGATTAAGGAATTAGATATTTCAGAATATTATGAAAGCAATAAAAAAAATATAGCAAAAATCACAGATCAAAATGGCTTAGAGTCATATATAATACATGATTTTAAGGGAGAATCTGCATATTTAACTAGTGAAGATGGATTATGGAAAATACAATCATTTTCAAACTTAGGCGATTTAGAAAAATTACAAGATGGAGATACATTACATTAATTTCGCCAAAAAGTGATGAAACTTTTGAAATAGATGATAATAATACACAATATTTATACAAATCCTGATACTAGTTTGAATATAATAAATATAAATTCAATATTAAAATTGAAAGAAATCCATTGACGAATGTAAATTTAAGCAATCAAGGAATAGGTTTTGGAGCTGGTTATTATGAATATAGTAATGGAACTTATATTGAGGTTAATTAAAAAAGATATAAATACAAATGGCGATTATCAATCGCCTTTTTTTTATTTAGTAGGAAAGTTCTTTACAAATATATTTCACCAATTTTACATAAGAAAATATCCACTATAATTCTTATGAGGTTAAAATTTTTTAACATTTATTATAAAATTATTTCAAAAATATTGCTAAAAAATTACATAAATGATAAAATATAACATGAAAAAATAAAAGGGTGGTATTAAAAATGAAATTCAAATTAACTAATGAAGAAAAAGAAGCTATTGAATTATATAAAAATGGTGAATATAAAGTAATAAATCAATTATTAGTTAGTGATAGTAATTCTGATATAAAGTTAATTAGAGAAGATGTTGAAGGAGAAAGTATAAAAATTAATTATAATCGTCAAACTTTAATTAGAGATTTAAATATTGTTAAAATAATATATGAATTATTACAAAAAGTAAAAATTGAAAGAAACCAAAGTGATAATTGGGCTTTTACTAGAGGAACTAATGTAAATGAAGTTGAAAGATTTATGTCTGAAACTTTTATAGATAAATGTTTAGATGCAACTGTTGATAATGAAATTGCAAAAAATAAATATGCTATTAAATGGAATGAACCTGCTATTATGTATATAATAGGAAATTCAGATATTCCATATATTGATTTTAGTGAATTGGAAGAACTAGATTTAGATATGGAAAATACAAAAGATATTTTAATTTCACCTTTTACCAAAATAAAATCAATCACCGAAAATGGTGATATCAAAAAAGAAAGTAAATTTATTAAAAAATATGATGTAGTTTTAGAAAAACAAGAACTTCAAGGAATGCCAAAAGAAGAAAAACAAAACTTATATATAAATATTTTAAGTAATTCTGATTATATAAATATAAAATTAAATGAAGCAATAAGACTTGAAAAAGAAAGTCAAAATCTTTATGAAAATATTAGAAAAATAGAACAGCTATCTGCAAAAACAGAACAAGAACTTGATAAAAAAAGAGAATTAGAAAATTATTCTGAATATGAAATAAAATTAGATGAAGAAAACTTAGAAAGATTAAAAAGAGAAGTTGATGATTTAAAAGAAGAAGTAAAAAACATTTATGAAAAAATAAAAGAGTGCACAGAATATATTACTGAATGGAAAAAAAGTGTAACAATTTATGTTATGGCAGAATGTTATGATATAGATGTTAAATATCAAGATATAAAATTATCGAAAATAATTGATGAATCGAATAATGAGATTAAAAATATAGTAGAAGAAGCTAAATTAGAAGATAATTCCGGATTTGCTAGTGAAAAAGAGGAATCTAGATATAATTCTAATCATAAAGAAGAAAATAATTTTGATACTAGTAATGTATTAAAAGATATTGAAAAAAAATTAAGTAATTATTCTTCAAAATCAGATGAAATTGATGAAGAACTTTTTAATAAGATGCAAGAAGTTACTGATGGATGTGTTGAAAACGAAAAAGTTATAAATAAAATTATAGAATATATCGGTTATTTAATATATAAACAACAAAGCTTTGCTAAAATAGCAGGATCAATTGGTGGAAGATATAGTGCTTTAAATAATTGTTTTGAAATGAAAAAGCAAGCAGAAGCTTTAAAAGAATTAAATTCAAAAATATACGATAGAGCAGAACATATATATAATTTTGAAAAAAATATAGCTATTGAAGCGTTAAATAGAATTATAGAAGTTAATCTTCAAGTAAGTACACTTTTAAATTATTTAAATAATCCAAAAAGTTCTGTTGGAAGAGCAAAAATAAATAGATTTGAAGAAATGGCAATTATTGAAGAAAATGAATTAAAAAGAAATATAGCAGATTTATTATTAGAAATAAAAGGTGAAGCAGAACTGAAAAAGCTAAAAGATGATTTAGAAATAATAAAAGATAAAAATCCTTTGCAAAAGATACTTGGAATCTTTTCAGGAAAAAATAAACAAGATGAAATAATGATAGAACAAATTATGGTTCGCCAAAAAGCAATTAAAAAAACTTTGTCTAGAAATTTAAGGTTAGATTATAATTATAGTATACATGAATTAATTGCTGAAACAGAAATGTTTATTAGAGAAAATGATGATGATGAATTAGTTGAAGATGATGTAAAAAGGTTAAGTATAATAGAACAAGAATTAAAACAAAATTTTATAATTTTAGAAGGTAAAGTTGAAGATATAATAAAAGAAAGAGAAGGTAGAAATCTTCCAATAGATGAAAAAATTACTAGAGAAGAATTAGCAGAACTTGATACATATAGATTCTTAAAAAAATATAGATATGATGAAAATGAAGATACTACTCCAGAAATAGAATATCAAGATACTACTGCTAACGAAATTTTTACAATAATAGATTATATAAAAACATCTAAAATTTTAATTTAGTAGAAAAAATAAAAATCTCTAATAAAAGCTACATATTTATCAGATTCATATGAAAAAATAAAAAGAGCTATGAAATTAGATTATTTTGAAATTAAAATTAAAAGGAGTAAAGTTAAATGTTTGCAGATTATGCGAAAATTGTAATTAAATCTGGAGATGGCGGAAATGGAGCTGTAACTTTTAGAAGAGAAAAATATGTTGCAGCTGGTGGCCCTGATGGAGGAGATGGAGGAAGAGGTGGAAGCATCTTTTTTGAAGTTGATCCTAATAGTAATACACTTATAGATTTTAGATTTACAAAAAAATTCAAAGCACAAAATGGTGAAAATGGCTTTGGCAATCATTGTAATGGAAAAGCAGGGGAAGATTTAATAATAAAAGTGCCTAAAGGAACTATAATAAAGGATTTAGAAACAGGAAAAGTTTTATCTGATTTATCAGAAGATGGACAAAAAGAACTTATATTAAAAGGAGGGAGAGGCGGAAAAGGAAATTCTCATTTTGCTACAGCTACACGCCAAGCTCCAAATTTTGCAATAGATGGAGAAAAAGGATTAGAAAAAGAAATTATATTAGAATTAAAGCTTTTAGCAGATGTTGGATTAGTAGGATTTCCAAATGTAGGAAAATCTACAATACTTTCAAGAGTTACAAAAGCTACTCCAAAAATAGCAGATTATCATTTTACAACAATAGATCCAAATTTAGGAGTTGTAAAAACAGAACACGGAGATAGTTTTGTTATGGCAGATATTCCTGGTATTATTGAAGGTGCTAGTGAAGGCGTTGGTTTAGGAATTCAATTTTTGCGTCATATAGAAAGAACTAGATTATTGCTTCATGTAATAGATGTATCTGGATCAGAAGGAAGAAATCCTGTTGAAGATTTTGAAAAAGTAAATGAAGAATTAAAAAAATATAGTGAAAAATTATCTAATAGAAAACAAATAATAGTAGCAAATAAAGCCGATTCTTTGCAAGATGAAGAATTATATAAATCTTTAGAAAAAGTTGCAAATGAAAGAAATTTAGAGATTTTCAAAATATCAGCAGTTACAGGACAAGGATTAACTGAATTATTTAATCATGTAGCTGAAGTTGTAAAAACTCTTCCAAAAGAAGAAGTTGTGGATATTGATGAAAGAATAGTATATACTTTAGATGAAGAAAAAGAAGAATTCACAGTTGAAATAATAAATGGGGAATATGTAGTAAAAGGTCCAGCAATAGTAAGATTAATGGGAAGAGTTAATCTACAAGATAATGAATCTTTTGCATATTTACAAAGAATGTTAAAAAAATTAGGAATAGATAATGCATTAAGAGAAAAAGGAGTATGTGAAGGAGATACAGTAATATTAAATGATTGGATGTTTGAATGGTATGAATAAATAAACTAAAAAGCACAGGTTATCCTATATTTTTTTGTTGCAAATTTGTAAAATAAAATTTTTAAAAAAGCTTGCAATATGGTAAAAAATACTATATAATACTTATAGCAAAAAATAAATACAGAAGAGTGAGAACAAATCTCACTCTTTGGTCATTTTTGGGGGTGAAAATTTGAGTTCTAATATAGAGAGCAAAGTAACAAATCTTTTAGAAGAAATTATAAATAATCTAGGATATGATTTATATGATGTATATTATGTTAAAGAAGGTAAAGATTATTATTTAAGAATAGTTATAGATAAAAAAACAGGAATTGATTTAGATGATTGTGAAAAAGTAAATAATAGTATAAATGATATTTTAGATGAAGCAGATTTAATAAAAGAACAATATTTTTTAGAAGTTTCATCACCTGGGTTAGAAAGAGTTTTAAGAAAAGAGAAACATTTTAAATCTCAAATAGGAAATATGATTTTAGTAAAATTATTTAAAGCTATAAATAAACAAAAAGAAATACAAGGTATACTTAAAGAATATAATGATAATAACATTATATTAGAAGATGAAAATGAACAAATAATTATTGAAAAACAAAATATATCAGTTGCAAAAACTGTTTATGAATGGTAAAAGGAGGATTTTAGAAAAATGAAGCCAGTTGAAATGAGAGAATTTATAGAAGCAATGGAGGAGCTTGAAAAAGAAAGAGGAATAAATAAAGATTATTTAATAGAATCTTTAGAATCTGCATTAGTTACAGCTTATAAAAGAAACTTTGATTCTGTTGATAATGTTAAAGTAACAATAGATAAAGAAACAGGGGCTGTACATATATACTCTGTTAGAACTGTTGTTGAAGATAATAAATTAGAAGATCCACTTTTAGAGCTTGAGCTTATGCCAGCAAGAAAGATAAGTCCATTATGTAATGTTGGGGATATTGTTAATTTAGAAATTGTTCCTAAAGATTTTGGTAGGATAGCAGCTCAAACAGCAAAACAAGTTGTAGTACAAAAAATTAGAGAAGCAGAAAGAAATATTACTTTTACAGAATACAATGATAAAAAAGGTGAAATAGTTTCTGGATTAGTTCAAAAAGCTGATGGTAATGTTGTTATTATGGATTTAGGAAAATTAGAAGGTGTTATGCCTCAAAAAGAACAAATTCCTACAGAAAAATATAAAGTAAATGATAAAATTAGAGGATATGTTTTAGATGTTGAAAGAGGAGTAAAAGGTATTCCTCATGCAATAGTATCTAGAAGCCATCCTGATTTTGTTAGAAAATTATTTGAATTTGAAATCCCAGAAATATATGAAGGTTTAATTGAAATAAAAAGCGTTTCTAGAGACCCTGGATATAGAAGTAAAGTAGCTGTATATTCAAAAAACGAAAACATAGATCCTGTTGGTTCTTGTGTTGGTCAAAAAGGTGTAAGAATTCAAAATATAATAAATGAGCTAAATGGAGAAAAAATTGATGTAATTGAATGGAATGAAGATCCATCAATATATATTGCTGCAGCATTGCTTCCTGCTCAAGTTTTAGCTGTTGATATAAAAGAAGATGAAAAATTTGCAGAAGTAATTGTTCAAGATGATCAATTATCTCTTGCAATAGGAAAATCTGGGCAAAATGCTCGTTTAGCCGCTAAGCTTACTAATTGGAAAATAGATATAAAATCTGAATCTCAAATTAGAGAAATGGTAGAAAAACAAATGAATGAAAATAATGAAGAAGAAAATATAGAAGATGATGCAAACAATAACGAATAGGAGGTGGTTTTATGCAAAAAAAGAAACCAGCTAGAAGATGTATTGCTTGTAATGAACAAAAAGAAAAAAATGAGCTTTTAAGAATAGTAAGAACTCCAGAAGGAACTATAGAAATAGATTTAACAGGAAAGAAAAATGGAAGAGGAGCATATATATGTAAATCAGAGGAGTGTTTAAAAAAAGCTATTAAATCAAAAAAATTAGAACGAACTTTTGAAAAGGAAATATCTCAAGATTTTTATGAGAATATAAGAGGTGTAATTATTGATAAATAAAATTTTAGGTTTACTCGGTATCTCTGCCAAAGCAGGAAAAATAGTTTCAGGTACAGATATAGTTTTAGAAAATATAGAAAAAAACAAAGTTAATTTAGTGATTATTGCTACAGATGCATCAGAGAGAACTATAAATAATTTTAAATTTTCTTGTGAGAAATACAAAGTTCCTTTATTTATTTATGGTACTATAGATGAAAATAGCAAAGCTATTGGAAAAGATAATAGAGCTGTTATCGGAGTAAAAGATAAGAATTTAGCAGAAGCTATAAAAAATAAAATAAGTGCGGAGGTGAAGTAATTGGGTAAAACAAAAATATATGAATTAGCAAAAAGACTAGGATTACCTAATAAAGAAGTAATTGATATTGCTAAACAAAATGGAATTGATGTAAAAACTCATCTAAGTTCAATTACAGAAGAGGAAGAAAAAAAATTAGAGAAATTATTAGTTAAAGGGGAGACTAAAAATAAATCTATGGATAATAAAAAAGAAAAAAGCAAAGAAGAACCAGTTATAATTAGAAGGGCTGTTATAATTAATGATGAAAATGAAAAACAAGAGAAAAAAGATTCTACAAAAAATAAAAATCAAGTTGGATTCATAGATAATAATTCTAGAAAAAAGGACTATAATATTGTTTATAGAGATAAACCTACTAGACCTCTAACTGTAAGTGAGTTATTAGGTATAGGAAAGAAACAAACAAAATCAGAAGAGAAAAAAGAAATTAAGTCTGAGGAGAAAAAAGAAGAGAAAACAGAAACAAAACTAGAAACAAAACCAGAAATAAAACCAGAGTCAAAACCAGAAACAAAGCTAGAAACAAAAACAGAATCAAAACCTCAAGAGCTTAATAGTTCTAATGTGGAAAAAGAAGAAGTAAAAGAAAATAAAATAGAATCATCAAAAATAGAACCAAAACAATATAAAAAGCCAGAAAATGTTAATATAAAAAATAGAGAAAATGCTAATAATATTAATAATCATGTTAGAAATAATTATAATAGAGAAGAAAGAAATAATTATAATAACAGAAATAATTATAATAGAGATAATAGAAATAATTACAATAATAAAAACAATTTTTCAAAAGATGGTAAAAATAATAATTTTGTAGAAAGAAGAAATAATCCAAATTACTATAAAAATAATGATAATAGGAATTCTGGAAATTATAGAAATAACAGAAGTTTAGATGATAAGGGCATTGATAAGAAAATAAAAAATATTATGGAAATGGATATGCCTGCTGAAAAAGAAAATGTTAGAGAATACACAAATAATAAAGCTAGAGATAAACAAAAAATGAATTCAAAAGCAGAAGAAAGACAACCAAAGAAAAATAGAAAAGGAAATAATTCTGATTTTGATAATGGAAAATTAAATAATCTTAAGAGGCAAAATAAATTTAATGATGACGAGATGTATGATTATTATGATTTAAGTTCAGATAGGAATAGAAAGTCTAAAAAAGCAAAACAAAAACCAGAAGTAAAATCTAAACAAAAAATATTTAAACTAACAGAAATAACAATTCCAGAAACAATAACAGTAAAAGATTTAGCTATGACAATGAAAGTTACTAGTGGAGATGTAATAAAAAAATTACTTTCACTTGGAATATTAGCTACAATAAATAACGAATTAGATTTTGATACAGCATATCTAATTGCTGAAGAATATGGAATTACAGCAAGTAAAAAAGTAGTAATAACAGATGAAGATAAACTTATAGATGAAACAGAAGATAGTGAAGAAGAATTAGTTTCAAGACCTCCTGTTATAGTAGTAATGGGTCACGTAGATCATGGAAAAACATCTTTATTAGATGCAATAAGAGAAACAAATGTTATAGAAGGAGAGTTTGGTGGAATTACACAGCATATAGGAGCTTATCAAGTAAAAATAAATGATAGAGATATTACATTTTTAGATACACCAGGACATGAAGCATTTACAAATATGAGAGCTAGAGGTGCAATGATAACAGATATAGCAATACTTGTTGTAGCTGCAAATGATGGAGTTATGCCACAAACTGTTGAAGCTATAAATCATGCAAAAGCTGCAGATATACCAATTATAGTAGCTGTAAATAAAATGGATTTACCAGATGCTAATTTTTCTAAAGTTCAACAAGAACTTATGCAATATGAATTGGTTCCAGAAGAATGGGGAGGAACTACAATATATGTTCCTATTTCTGCTAAGAAAAAAGAAGGTATAGATAATCTCCTTGAAATGGTATTATTACAAGCTGATATATTAGAATTAAAAGCAAATCCTACAAAACAAGCTAAAGGAACTATTATTGAAGCAAAACTTGATAAGAAACGTGGACCTGTAGCTACAATGTTAGTTCAAAGAGGAAAATTAGATGTTGGAGATACAATTATAGTTGGTTCAACAATTGGTAGAATAAGAACAATGAAAAATGATAAAGGTAAAAATGTAAAATCAGCAGGGCCATCTACACCAGTTGAAATTACAGGATTATCTAGTGTACCTCAATCTGGAGATACATTCTATGAAGTAAAAGATGAAAAAACAGCAAAACATTTAATTGAAAGTAGAAAAAGAGAAGAAAGAGAAAAGGAACTTGCTAAAAATAGAGCTGTTACCTTGGATGATTTATTTAATCAAATTGAATCACAAAATTTAAAACAATTAAACTTAATTGTAAAAGCAGATGTTCAAGGTTCTGTTGAAGCATTAAAACAATCATTAGAAAGATTATCTAATAATGAAGTTAAGGTAAAGGTAATTCATTCAAATGTTGGTGGAGTTACAGAATCAGATGTTACACTTGCCAAAGTATCAAATGCGATAATAATAGCATTTAATGTTAGAGCAGAAGTTATGGCCAAAACTATAGCTGATAATGATGGAGTTGAAATAAAACAATATTCAGTTATTTATGATGCAATAAATGATGTCGAATCTGCAATGAAAGGTATGCTTGATCCAGTATTTAAAGAAACTGTTATAGGAACTGCAGAAATTCGTCAAACATTTAAAGTATCAAATGTTGGAACAATAGCTGGATGCTATGTATTAACTGGTAAAGTTTCTAGAAATGCAGGATTAAGAGTAATAAGAGATAATATAGTTATTCATGATGGAAAATTAATTTCTTTAAAGAGATTTAAAGATGATGTAAAAGAAGTTGATAAAGGCTATGAATGTGGTTTACAAATTGAAAACTTCAATGATATAAAAGAAGGCGATACATTAGAGGTATATGTTATGGAAGAGGTGAAATAATGCCAGCAAACAGTAATAGAATGAACAAAATAAATGAAGAGCTAAAAAAAGAAATAAGTCAAATTATAAGCTTAGAATTAAAAGATCCTCATTTAACAGGTCTTATTAGTGTTACAAAAGTTAGTACAACACCTGATTTTAGATATGCTAGAGTATATGTTAGTATGATAGGTACTAAAAATAATAAACAATGTTTAGCAATTTTGAAAAAATCATCAGGATATATAAGGAGTATTTTAGCAAAAAAAGTAAATTTAAGAATAACACCAGAGCTTGTATTTGAATTTGATGAATCTTTAGAATATGGTTCTAAAATAGATAGAATTTTAAAAGATATAACTAAAGATTTAAAAGACAAAAATAGTTAAAATATAAAGTTTCCGATATTTAAGATAGAGTAAAAAATGTATCTATTATAAGTATCGGAATTGCTTTAAAGAAAGGAAAAAAATGACATTAGATGATATTTATAGAGAAATAAAAAACTCAGAAAGTTTTGTTATATTAACACATGAAAATCCAGATGGAGATGCAATAGGAAGTAGCCTTGCCATGGCACATGCAATAAAAGGGCTTGGAAAATCTTGTGTAGATATTTATCTTAAAGATTATCCATATATATATAAATTTATGCCTGGAATAGATATGATAAAAGCTGATATAGATAAAACTAATTATGATATGGCTATAGTAGTAGATTGTGTTAATTTAGAAAGGGTATCAAATATATATAAAGATTTATTTGAAAAGGCTACAGTAAAAGTTCAATTTGATCATCATAATAAAAATTCAATGTTTGCTGATTATAATATAGTAAACCCAGTATCTCCATCATGTACACAGGTACTAGAATCAAGTTTTGAATATCTTAATATAGATATAACTAAAGATATTGCTACATGTATTATTACAGGAATAATTACAGATACTTGTGGATTTAGTATACCAGAAACTACTTCAGAAAGTTTTGAATTTGCATCTCTAGCTTTAAGTAAAGGTGTAAATGTATCTAAAGTATATAGAGAAGCTTATAATAAAATATCAAAACCAAGGTTTGAAATTCAAAAATTAGCTACAGAAAGATTAGAATTTTTAGCAGATGGTAAAATAGCGTATACATATATAACAAAACAAGATGAGAAAAAATACGGAACTAAAACTGGTGATTTAGCAACAATAGTAGAAATTGGTAAAAATATAGAAGGAGTAGAAATTTCAATATTCATATATGAAAGAGAAAAGGGATATAAAATTTCTGTTCGTTCAAATGATTATGTAGATGCATCTGCTATATGTTTAAATCTTGGTGGTGGCGGACATCTTAGAGCTGCTGGAGTAAGTTTATTAACTTCTTATGAAGAAGCAAAAGAGTTAATTATAAAAGAATCAATGAAATTCTTAAAATAGGTGTAATATGGATGGAATAATTATTATAGATAAGCCTATAGGAATAAGCTCTAGGCAAACTGTAACAAAAGTTAGAAATATTTTAAATGAAAAAAAAGCAGGTCATACTGGAACTTTAGATCCTATGGCAACTGGAGTACTTCCTATTTTACTAGGAAAAGGAACAAAACTTTCTAAATATTTAATAGAGCATGATAAAAAATATATTGCTTTATTGCAACTAGGTGAAAAGAAAGATACTGGTGACATAGAAGGAAATACTATTGAGAAAAAACAAATTCCAATTATAAATGAACAAATAGTTCAGGAGATTTTTAATAGTTTTATAGGAAAACAAAATCAAATTCCTCCTATGTATTCTGCTGTTAAAGTTGATGGGAAAAAACTTTATGAATATGCCAGGGAAGGAATAGAAATTGAAAGAAAATCTAGAGAAATAGAAATTTATGATATAAAACTTTTAGAATTAGTAGAAAGTTCAATAAAATTTGAAGTTTATTGTTCAAAAGGTACATATATACGAGTTTTATGTGAGAATATAGCTGAAAAACTTGGAACTGTTGGATATATGTCTTATTTAAAAAGGACAATGGTAGATAAATTTAAAATTGAAAATTCTATAAAAATAGATGAATTATTACATAAAAAGAATAATATAATAACAATAGAACAATATTTTTCTTATTTATCTTCTATTGTTTTAAATAATAGAAAATTAGAACTTTTTCAAAATGGAGTAAAATTAACCTATAATTTAGCAAATGGTTTATATAAAATTTATGATCAAAATAATAATTTTATTGGAATAGGAATAGTTGAAAATAAATTACTAAAAAGAGATATTATTTTATGAAAAATATTTGCATAATTTGGAAAATATTGTTATAATATCAATTGAGAAAATTGGAAAAATAATTTAAAAAGGAGAATAAAATGAAGTATTTGTATATTCTTAGGCAAGCTTTAATTTGGGTTTTAACTATATATTGGTTATATCAATTAGTTATTAGTTTTGCTTCTTTTATAAAATTAAAAGAAAAGAAAAAAATAATTGATAAAAAACATAAATTTATGGCAATAATACCAGCTCATAATGAAGAAGCTGTTATTGAAAATTTAATATTAAGTTTAAAGGCTCAAGAATATCCAAAAGAGTTATATGATATATATGTTATTGCTGATAATTGTAGTGATGCAACTGCAGAAATTGCAAAAAAAGCTGGTGCTATAGTAATGAAAAGATTTGATGAAGCTCATAAAACAAAAGGATATGCGCTAAGTTGGTTTTTAAAACAAAAAATAGAAGATAATAGTGATTATGATGCTTTTTGTGTATTTGATGCAGATAATATTGTAGATAAAAACTTTTTAAATGTTATGAACATGAAATTATGTCAAGGAGAAAATGTGGTTCAAGGATATAGAGATATAAAAAATCCTACAGATTCTTGGATATCTTCTGGATATGCAATATTTTATTGGATGATGAATAAATTTTATCATTTAGCTAGATATAATGTTGGGTTATCACCTTTAATTAATGGAACTGGCTTTATGGTTAGATTTGATATAATTAAGCCAAATGGATGGCAAACAAAAACATTAACTGAAGATATAGAATTTTCATTAATAAATATTTCAAAAGGAAGAAAACTTGGTTGGGCAGTAGATGCTGTAGTATATGATGAACAACCAGTTGGATTTGCTCAAAGTTGGTCTCAAAGAGAGAGATGGACAGTAGGCCATTTGCAATGTATGAAATATTATTTAAAAGATTTAGTTAAAGGAATAGCAAAACATAAAAAAATAATGAATTTTGATGGTTTTATATATTTATTAGGAATTCCATTTTTAATTTTATCAATTATATTGGTATTATTAAATGGTATAATAAGCTTAATATCTGGTATAGATGCACAAACAGCTATAAATGGTCTTTTGGCATTAGGAATTACATCTTTTGTAACACCAATGATTCCTGCTATAGTTGTAATGCTAATAGATAAAAGACCAATAAAACCAATGATTAAAGGTTTAATATGTTATCCATTATTTTTAGGTTCTTGGATACTTATAAATTTAAAATGTTTATTTAAACAAAATACTGAGTGGGAAAAAATAAAACATGTAAAGAGTTTAAAAATAGAAGATTTAATACCAGAAAAACAATTAAATAATGAATAAAGATTTTAGTGAAAAATGAAATTGATGGAACGTAGAAAATGTTTGTGATATTACAGATATTTTCTACGTTTTTTGCTAAGTGAAATTGAATATTTTTTTGTAATATAAATTTAACATAAAATTAGTTGAAAAAAAAAAAACATAATGTTAATATAAAATAAGAATATATAATATAAAGGAGATACAAATGAAAAGAAATCTTAAAAATGAAAATGGAATAACTCTTATTGTTTTAATAATAACATTAATAGTAATGATTATTATTGCTTCAATTGCAATTAGACAAGGTATTTCATCTGTTAATACAACACAAGATAATGTAATTGAAACTAATTTAAGAATGGTTCAGCAAGCTCTTTTGGAAGAATATACTAAATCTAAAGTACAAGATGATGGTGGCAATTTTAAAGGAAGGAAAGCAGTTGAAGTTGAGGAATTTAAATCTGATATAGATGATTCTAAATCACCTTTACAAGGAGATAAAGATTCTTATTATATAGTAACATCAGATGATTTAGAAGATTTAGGTATCGAAGCAGCAGATGGCCAAACATATGTTGTTGATTATTCAACAGGAGAAATTTGGGATTTAACAAATAAAAAATATGAGGATGGTTCTGATGCATATTTAGGAGGAGTAACTACTCAATTAGGAAATGAACATGAGAGCTATGCTGATAGTTCCATTGTAGTAACATTAGAAGAAGATATAAAAGAAAATGGTGGAAATTATGAATTTAAAGTTAAAGTTGAAGATGATTTAGCCAAAATTCAAGACCCACTTAGTAAAGATGATATAACTAATGATAAAGTAGATTTAAAAAATCGGAGATGATGATGTAACTCCTAGCAATATAAAAGATAGTGGCGATAAAAAGCCAACTGATGATGGAAGTGAGCATATTTATACTGTTATAATACCAAAAGATCATATACCAGATCCTACTGAAGGAGTTTCAATGACTATAAATCCAGGTTCAATTGTTGATGAAGATGGAACAGAAAATGAAAAAACAGTAATAACAACAGCTATAACAATACCTCAAACATCAGGAGAATTTGCATGGAATATAGATAAGAGTTCTTTGAAATATGAAACTAAACTTACAGATCCGGACAGAAAAGATGGTTATACTGATAAAAATAATGTAACATGGGGATCTGGAGCAACTGTAAAAATTACTATGGAAAATCAAGTCCAAGGCTTAGAACATAAAAAATACTATTTTGATTATTGTTGGACTACAAAATCAGAAAGTCAATTAACAGATAATGATTATAATAATAAATTATTAATATATCCAAATGAAGGACAAAAATCTGCTGATGGAACAATATATGTAAATTCTGGAACAGGTCAAGGAAACTTATATATTCGTCCAAATAATAATAAAAGAGAAGTTAAAAGTATTGCAGTAAATCTTGATAATACTGGTCCTACTATAGAAGTAGAAGAGATGATGGAATTTGAAACTTTAAAGGCTTGGGGTATAAGTAATAAAAAATTATTTGCAGAGCGATATTTGACGAGCAATATATTATATGCTGTGAACAAAGATAATTCTTCAGAAGGACAAGTGGCAGATAATGCTAAGTTTAAATTTAAAATAATTGATGAACAATCAGGTATTTATAATAAAGTAGATACAGTTGAGGCTGTTCAAGAATTATCATCTAGGGATAACCTTGAACCAGATTATTTTGAAGATTTAGGTCGACATTTACAATCTGTATCTATAAAAAATCAAATAACTAGCCATCCAAATTATATATATAATAGATTAGAAATATTATATAAAGAAAATATTTCTGGTACATATTATGCTTGGACAGGAAATTATACTATTATAAAAGATGGAAAAACCACTTTATTAACAGATAATGTTGGAAATGAGATTGTTCAATCAGCTAAATTTGGACCTTATAATGTTGATTATGAAAAACCAATTTTAGATAAGGTTTATATTGGAGATGAAGGAAAAGGGAAAATTGTAATAACAGATGATTTTTCTGGATTAAGCAAAGATCCTGAACTTTTAAAGAAAATAAAATATGCTTGGGTAAAAGACAAAAATACTACACCTGATAGCTCTAGTTTAAATTCGATAGATCCAAAAAAAGTAGATTATACTAATGAAAATAAATTCAATGAATTTAATACATTAACAGCAACAGTAGATTTACCAACCGAAAGTAGCCAGTATTATTTATATGCATATGTAGATGGTTATGAAGATATTTCTGGAAATCCTATGGAAAATAGTTCAACAGTTTCAGAAGATTATTCAGGATATGATACAAATTTACAAGTTGAGGTAAAAGAAAATAATTCAGAAACACCTGTAAATCCATCAAATATTGAAATTACAGTTCGTTCTCCTTCTAATGGAAATTTTAAAATATCTAAAATTTGGTGGGATTATGATGGTTTAGATGATGATAAAACTTATAATGTTCCTATTTATTTTAAAGATAAAGATAAAGTATATAATGCTTCTTTTAAAACAAATTTTAATGTTTCTGTAAATGGACCAATTATTGTTCATGTTGTAGATTCTTATGGAAATGATTATCATAAAGAATTTGAAGTAAGAGAGGTACAAGATACAATTTTAGAATGTAATATTCCAGCAAATACAAAATTTGCTCTTCCTTGTGTAGTGGGTGAGAATATAATTTATCATATAGATTGGGGAGATGGAACAGCAAATTATTGTAATGAAAGATGCTTGGCATATGTTTTTTCAAATGATTCAGAGGTAACAAACTTAGCTACTAAGAATACTCCATTCCATATATATAAGAATGGAAGTACTGTAAAACAAATAAAAATATCTGGAAACATAACTGGACTTAATTTTGCATTTTATGATGATCTCGCAGAAAATATGCTTAGTGACTATGCTTATTTAGGTAAATTAATAAAAGATTCTGGAAATTGTTTAATAAAAATAAAACAATTTGGAATTCATAATGTTACCCAAATGGATGGATGGTATAGCGGTTGTAGTAATTTGAATACCATAGAAGTTTCAGAGGTAAATAAAAATGCTTTTAAAAAAATAATATATACATATGATTTATTTGAAAATACAAATATATCAGAATTTCCTAAGGGGTTATTTGATTATGCGACTAATTTAAAAGTTGTATACTCTATGTTTAGGGGTTGTAAATCATTAAGTAAAATTGATGTAGATATTTTTGCTAATAATCCGAAATTACATGGTGTATATGCTTTATTTTATGGAACAGAGAAATTAGAAAGTCTTCCAACTAATAGTAGTGGTGAAAGTATTTTTCATAATAATCTAAAACTAGATAATTTTGATGATACATTTCGGATATTCTGGACTTAAAAGTATTCCTCAAAAATTGTTTGCTTCTCAAAGACAAGTAGAAGAATGCACTTTTAATAGAACTTTTAGTTATGCAAAAAAAATATCCAGCATTCCAGATGGATTATTTTCTGGCATTAACTGTCCAAGATTTGAAGATACTTTTAGAGGTTGTGAAGCTTTAACAACAGTATCATCTAAGATTTTTGGAACAGGAAATGAAAGTGATAAGGTAAAACAAAACTGTACTTCAATTGGTGGCTTTTTCCAAGATTGTATAAATTTAACACAAATAAATGATGAGATGTTTGGTGGTTTTACTCAGTTAAAATCTGCCAGTTATGCTTTTTACAATACTGGTTTAAAAAATGTTAATGTATCAGTATTTAAAAATTGTTCAAATTTAACTTCTATTTATTCTTTGTTTTCAAAGTGTTTAAATTTAACTTCAGTTTCTAAAGTATTTGAGGGTTGTAACAGTATAGAAAATATTGGGGCTGCTTTTTATAGATGTTCTTCTTTAGAAACTGTAGATGAAAATTTATTTGATGATTCAAAAAATGTTATAAAACAATTATCAGGGGTCTTTAGGGTTAAAGATGAAGAAAAAGTAGGATATGAAGGTTTATTTGAAGGGTGCAGTAAATTGAAAACTTGTCCTAAAATTTGGGAATGGAGTAATTTCAGTCAATCCAAAGTAAAAGAAAATCCAGAAGCTTCATATGATACATTTTTTCAAGTGGATGAAAATAATATTATAAATGAAATAAAAAAACAAAATTTAGAAGAATATTGGCTTAAAGATCATTATTTTGATAGAAAGTGGGATTTATGAAAAAAATAAATATAATTTTAGTTTTAATAAATTTAATTATTTTAATATTAATTATTTTAAAAATTTCAAATCAAGAGGTTTTAACAGAATATCAATTTGAAGGCTCTGAAGATGATTTAAGATATGAATTAACTCAAGAAATTATATATGGAGAAAAAGGTACTTATGCAAAATTTAATAAAGACGGACAAAGAGTAAATACTAGTGAAAAACTTAAGGAAAAGCAAATTATAGATAATGGTTTGGAAGTTACAGATTTTAATATTGTATATGAAAATGGATTATCAAATATTGAAATAAAAGTAAAAAACACTTCTACAGAAACCAAAGGTGATTACTATGCAGATTTAATATTTTTTGACGAAAATGATATAGAATATATGACACTAAAAGCATATGTAAATCAAGCAGAACCAGGTGAAGAAATTACAGTAACAACATCAATTGATATGGATATAACAAATGTATATAGATGTGAAATAAAAAAGGCGGAGGAAGTTTCTAATGAATAAAAAAAATATATTTACAATATTATTAATAATAATATTTATAATTTTAATGATAATATTTTTTATAATTCCAAATCAAAGAACAGAAAAAAAGACTTTAACAGATGAAGAATATAAAAATCAAATATATAAAGAAGTATATAATGAAATTTATCCAAATCAAGTCCAAGAAGATATAGAAGAGCAAGAAGATTTAGAAGAATATAATGAAGATAACATTGAAATTGATGATGAAACATTAAAAATAAACACAAATACAAATGAATAAAAAAAGCGTGCCATAAGCACGCTTTTATACAAATACTTAGCAAACCCTAGTAAAAAAAATCTAGGGTTTTAATTATTGCAAATTAATATAAAAAGTAAACAAATTTTACAGAGTAGTAATAGAAAAGCAGAAGGAGTAATAGTATATCATCTAAAAGTTTAACGAATTGGAAGGGTGCATTTTAGAGCTTCTTAACACAGAGTCAGGGAAAGAGTTCACGCTTGCAGGTGGAAGGGTGCCCTAGGGATGTTTAGAAGCTCTTAAATGCATTCCTGGAACGAGTAAAACTTTTAGATGATATACTATTACTCCTTCTGCTTTTCTATTACGGCTTCAAATATTGCTAAATCACCTTTTATATCATTATAAATTTTTACCAAAAAAGAAACGAAGTTAATTTTATCAAAAAGATTAAAATTAAAAACTTGATATTTTCCCAAAATAGTGGTAATATATTTTTGCATATTTATATAGGAGAATAATAAAATTAAATTAGGGGCGAACAATATGGATTTTGAACAAAGTATACAAAAATTTATTGATAAATCTCAAATTTTAAAAGATGAACCTATGAAAAAACATACTTCTTTTAAAATTGGAGGAAATGCAGATTATTTTATAATAGTAAAAAGCCTAGATGAATTACAAAATCTTATAAAAGAATGTAAAAATTCAAATAAAAATTATTATATAATAGGAAACGGAACAAACCTACTAGTTACAGATAAAGGAATTAGAGGTGTTGTAATAAAATTAAAATTTGAAAATATAAAAATAGATATACAAAATGATCAAGGAATTATAGAAGTTGATTCTGGATATTCGTTAATAAAACTTTCAAAAGTAGCATTAGAAAATAATTTAGAAGGCTTAGAATTTGCATCTCGGAATTCCAGGTACAGTTGGTGGTGCAATTAGAATGAATGCAGGTGCTTATGGTGGCGAAATAAAAGATTTAGTGGTTTCTACAAAATACTTAGATGAAAATGGATTAGTAAAAGAAATGAGTTTAGCTGATCATGAATTTTCATATAGAAAAAGTATTTTTGAAAATAAACCATTTATAATTTTAAGTACTAAATTAAAATTAAAAAAAGGTGATAAAACTTCTATTAAATCTAAAATGGAAGAAAATAATCAAAGTAGAATTTCAAAACAACCTTTAGAATATCCTAGTGCGGGAAGTACCTTTAAAAGAAAAGAAGGAATATCTGTTGCAAAACTAATTGATGAATCTGGATTAAAAGGATTTTCTATAGGAGATGCTGAAATTTCTGTAAAACATGCTGGTTTTTTAATAAATAAAAAATCTGCAAGTTTTCAAGATATGGAAAATTTAATAAAATATGTTCAAAAAGTAATATATGAAAATTATAATATTGAAATAGAATTAGAAGTATTAATAATTGGAGAAAGATAGAAAGGAATTAAATAATGAAATCTTTTTTTGAATGGTTTAAATCTAGTACAAAAGTTAAAAGATGGATATTTTTAATAATCTTAGGAATTATTTTAACATGCTATGGTTTTACCAAAGTATTAGTTAGGGATAAAGTAGAATTTTCGGACCTCTGGAGTATAATTGGAACTTTTGTTGCTGGTTTTTTATTTATAATAATTGGAATAATTTTTATTCAAAAAAGAAGTTTGGAGATATTTATAGAGGCAAATGATACATTAATTTCAAAAAGTAAAAAGAAAAATGTAAATATAAAATCTCTAATATTTAATAAAAAAATCTATGAAGATGGTCCTAAAATTGTAGTAATTGGTGGTGGAACAGGGGTAGATTCTGTAATACAAGGTTTGAAAAAATATACTAGTAATATTACAGTTATATTACCAATGTCTGATTCAAAAGCTATAACTCATGCAAAAGAAAATTTAGAACTTCTTCCATTAGAGGAAATAAAATCAGCAATAGTAGCTATGTCTGATAAAGAAGAACTTATGGAGAAACTTATTTATTGGGATTTTAAACATTCAGGTTTAGAAGGAATAAATTTTGGTGATTTATATATGTTTGCAATGAATGAGATTTACGATAATCCTTCAATTGCAATACAAAAATGTACAGAAGTTTTAAATATAACTGGAAAAGTTATTCCAGTAACTACTGATGAAACAACAATATGTGCAGAGTTAGACAATGGTAAAATCGTCGAGGGTAAAACAAGTATTCTAGAAGAAACTTTATCTAAAGTAGAAAAGATAAAAAGAGTATTTTTATCTCCAACAAACTGTAAGCCAGCAAGTGGTGTAATAGAAGCAATAAATGAAGCTGAAGCAATTGTTGTTGGACCTGGAAGTTTATATACAAATATAATTCCAATATTATTAGTAAAAAATGTTGTAAAAGCAATAAAAGAAAGTAAAGCTATGAAAATATATGTATCTAATTTAATGACAAAACCTGGAGAAACAGATAGTTATACTTTATCTGAGCATTTAGATGCTATAAAAGCTCATGTTGGAGGAAATATTTTTGATTATTGTTTAGCTGATACTGGCGAAATTGTTCCTGAATATATTAGAAAATATAATAAAGAAGGAGCAGATGTTGTTGAAATAGATAATTCTAAAATAACAGGTCCAAAAATTATTCAAAAAAATATGTCATATATAAAAAATGAAAAAATAAGACATAATCCCGATGCAATGGCAATTAACATTATAAATTTAATTTGTAATGAGCTTCTATTTAAAGATAAAAATGATCAACCAGAATATGTTTTATTAAATTCAGTATTAAAAGAGCAGAAAAAGCAAGAAAGAAAAAGACAGAAAATTATGAAGAAAAATGGTGGAAAACTTCCACAAAAGAAAAATGCTCCAAAATTGAAAAGTAAATTTTCTTCTAAGTATAAAGAAAGAATTGAATATATGCAAGATAATGTATCTAAAAAAAATAATAATTCAAGTAAAATAAAATAATAAATTTGGGAGAGTTAATACAAATGAAATTAAATAAAGAGGAATTAGATTTAAAAGAAGGTATAAAAAAAGAATGGATAATTACTAATGGACTGGGAGGCTTTTGTTCATCAACAGTTTTAGGTGCTAATACTAGAAAGTATCATGGGTTGTTAGTAGCACCATTATCTCCTCCTGCTAAAAGATATGTTTTAATTTCAAAATTAGATGAAAGTATAGAATTCGGAAACGAAAAATATAATTTATTTACAAATTTGTGTAAAAATTATGTTTCAGAAGGTTTTAAATATTTAGAAGAATTTGAGAAAATTTACATTCCTGAATTTACTTATAGAGTAAAAGAAGTTGAAATAAAGAAAAGAATTTCAATGGTATATGGTAGAAATACAGTTGTTGTTGTATATAATATAAAAAATGGAAATGAAAAAGCAAAACTTACTTTAGCACCAATAGTTAATTTTAGAGATTTTCATACAATGAGCACTAAACATGAATTTGAATTAAAACAAAAAATAGATAAATCAAAAGTTAGAGTAGAAGTAGATGGAAATGGTTCAGATTCTATTTATATGTATATAAATGGTGCAAACTATATTGAACATCATAATGATACTTTTAGAAATATGTATTATATAAAAGAAGATGAAAGAGGCTTTTATCCAGAAGAAAATCTTGTAGTTACTGGTAGATATGAAATAGATATAGAACCAAATGAAGAAAAAGTAATTACATTTATAGGTTCTTTAGAAGAAAATATTGAGCAAATAGATGGTGAAAAGGTTATTGAAAATGAAATAAAACGATTAGAAAAAATTATTGATGATTCAAATTTATTAAATAATAGTACAAAGCCTAAAAAAGAAGATCTAATAAAAAATGAGATTATTAAAGATTTAATAATTGCATCTGATTCTTTTGTAATATATAGACCTACTTTTGGTACTCATTCTATGCTTGCTGGATTTCCATGGTTCTTAGATTGGGGAAGAGATACACTAATTGCTTATGAAGGAATTTTTCTAATTCAAAAAAGATTTGATATAGCAAAAGAATTATTATTAACTTTTACTAGAGATATAAAATTTGGATTAGTTCCAAATGGATATTCAGACTATGATAATAGACCTTTATACAATAGTGTAGATAGTGCATTATTATTATTTGAACAAGTAAATAAATATATAGAATATACTAATGATTATGATTTTATAAAAAACAATATATTTGATAAATTACTTGATATAATTACAAATTATAGTAAAGGAATTGATTTATATGATAACAACATATATATAGATTCTGATAATTTATTAGTTAGTGGTACTGAAAATACTCAAAACACATGGATGGATGCTAAAATTGGGGATTTTGCAGTAACTCCTAGAAATGGAAAAGCGGTTGAAATAAATGCATTATGGTACAATGCTCTAAAAACTTTAGAAGATTTGGCAAAAAAATTTGATGAAAAAGAAATTGCTGAAAAGTGTAGTATTGCATCAAAAAAACATAAACTAAGCTTTAACAAAAAATTTTACAATGAAAAGAATAAATGTTTATATGATGTTTTAGGAGATGAAAAAATAAGGCCAAATCAATTATTTGCTTTATCATTAACTTATCCAGTTATGACATTAACAAATGAAAAAGCTAGAAATGTTTTTTATACTTGTAGAGATAAATTATTAACTAGATATGGATTAAGAACTTTATCTAAAGAAGATAAAAATTATATAGCTATATATGAAGGAGATCCATTTAAAAGAGATATGAGTTATCATCAAGGAATAACTTGGGTTTGGTTACTTGGTTTATATAATGACGCATTATTAAATCTTATAAAATCTACAAAAGAAGCTAAAATAAAAAAAGAATTACAACAAGATTATGATAAATTTAAAATAAATGTATATAATACATTTAAGAAAGAAATTTATAAAGAAGATTGTATAGGCAGTATTTCAGAATTATATAATTCAAGACCACCATACAAACCTGGAGGAACTTTTTCTCAGGCTTGGAGTGTATCAGAAGTTTTGAAAATTATTCTTTAATTTTTATAAAATTAAATTATGAAGGTGGCCGTTGGTCGCCTTTATTTATTCAGTAGGAATGTTTTATGTATCCAGTCTGAATAAAAGCATTGCACACAATTTTTGTCAAAATTGGCACACGAACAATTTAACGTGGACTTTTCAATATATTTTATCAATCAGACATAAAAAAATGTTCACAAGTGTTATTGCCAAATAAAATTGCTATAAAGGAGTATAGATGTTAAATTTTAATAAACCTGTTTTTAAAATTTTTGAAGAATTATGTGAAGAATTAGAGATTGAGTTAGATGAATATTCATTTGGTTTAATTAAACAATTAAAAAAAGATGGAAAAGTTAGAAATATAGTAATGTACAAGTTCGATTTGAATTCTGTTGCATCAACTGAAATTACTAATGATAAATATGCTACTTTTGAAATTTTAAGATCAAATAAAATACCAATAATAGAACATCATATGATATTTAATCCAAAAACTAGAAAGGATTATATAACACCATTAGATTTAGAAATTGCAAAAGGCTTTTTTGATAAAAATAATGGAAAAATTGTAATAAAAGCTAATGATTCAAGTCAAGGAAAAGAAGTATATTTAGTAGAAAATAAAGATGATATTAAAAAAACTATATTAGATATTTTTAGTAGAAATAATAATTCATTAAGTATTTGTCCTTATGAAGATATAGTAAATGAATATAGGGTAATTGTTTTAGAAAATGAATGTTTATTTAGTTATAAAAAAGAAAGACCTAAAGTTATAGGTGATGGAATAAAAACTATAGAAGATTTTGTTCAAGAATTGAAAATAGAAAAACCAGATAGAAATTTGGATTTTAATTATATACCAAAAGCAGGAGAAGAAGTATGTTTAAATTGGAAATTTAATTTAAGTGGAGGAGCATTACCTAAAAAAATTGAAGATTTAAGAAAAAAAGAAGAAGTTGAAAAAATAGCTTTAAAATCTACAAAAGCAATAAATATAAAGTTTTGTAGTGTAGATATTGTAGAAACAGTAGAGGGGAGCTTTAAAGTAATAGAAGTAAATGGAACTGTTTGTATGAATAAATTTTCTGAAAAATTTGAAAATGGATATGAAATTTCAAAAGATATATATAGAAAAGCAATTTTAAAAATGTTTGAATAAAATACGAAAAAATGTTTGACAAAGCATTTGTTTAGTGATAAAATGTTCGTGAAGATAAAAAGATATAATTTTAAATATAGTTATAAGGGGAGATATAAATGAGAAGAAGAGATCCAAATAGTTTAAATAAAAGAGAAAAATCAATTCTAAAATATATTGAAAAGCAAATAAAAGTAAATGGATATCCACCTTCAGTTAGAGAAATTGGTAAAGCTGTTGGAT
The DNA here is from genome assembly GCA_947630235.1 of uncultured Clostridia bacterium. Lineage (GTDB taxonomy): Bacteria > Bacillota > Clostridia > TANB77 > CAG-508 > Scatovivens. The sequence continues at coordinate 484 of CANRGN010000016.1, read as the reverse complement.
TAAAATCTACAGCTACAGTTCATGCATATTTATCAGCACTAGAACAAAAGGGATATATTAAAAAAGAATCTCAAAAAGGAAGAACTTTAAAATTATTAAAAGGTGGTTTAAATGAAAATCCAAATCAAGAAACTTTTGATAAAAATTTTTATTCAGGAAAAGAAATGGTAGATGTACCAGTTATAGGAAAAATTACTGCTGGTGAACCAATACTTGCTTTTGAAAATATTACAGATACATTTCCTATTCCACTTGATTTTGTGGGAAATAGCGAGAGCTTTATGCTTACAGTTAGAGGAGAAAGTATGATAGAAGCTGGTATTTTAGATGGAGATTATATTTTAGTAAAAAAACAAAATGTTGCTGAAAATGGTGAAATAGTAGTTGCATTAATAGAAGATGAAGCTACAGTAAAAACATTTTATAAAGAAAAAGATCATATAAGATTACAACCAGAAAATTCTACAATGGATCCAATAATAGT
>CANRGN010000015.1 GCA_947630235.1 uncultured Clostridia bacterium | reverse complement strand
ATGCTAAATCTTATTGATAAAAAGCTTGATTTAGAAGTATGGCAAGAAATCAATCGTAATAAAATTAAATAAGGATATATGATAATAGGACTATGTTTTAGATGTAGTCCTATTTTATGCTTATACATAATGGTACGGAAAATGCCCTAAAATGTAGAAAATATAATCCAGTATATTAATGTAAAAAATATAAATGTTGACAAATAAATTGTTTTATTATATAAAGTAAGTAAATAAATTTATTTACTTACTTTACGAAAGGTGGTGGATTATGAATCAAAGTGATTTTGGAAAGTTACTCAGAAATAAAAGAAAAGAACATCATAAAACTCAAGAAGAGATAGCAAATAGTATAAATAAAAGCAAAATGTTAATAAGTGGAATGGAAACAGGGAAAAATAATCCACCTACTGATGATGATTTAAAAAAAATAATGGAATGTCTAGAATTAAATGAAGAAGAGAAAAAAGAGTTTAAAACAATTGCTACTCTTGAAAGAGGCACGTTACCAAATGAGTTAATTACATTAGTAAAGGATGATAAAAGAATTATAGATATACTATATAAGATAAAAGAAAAAAGATTAACCAATGAAAAATATAAAAAAATAAGTGAAATATTAAAATAGGATTATAAAATACGTAAAATGGAGGAATTTAAAGTATGAGTACAAATATAAATGCAAAAGCAAATCTGATATGGGAAGTAGCTACAAAATTAGTAGGAGTATATAAACCACATGAATATGGTAAAGTAATATTACCAATGACAGTTTTAAAGAGATTTGATGACATATTGAAACCAACGAAAAAAAAAGTATTAGAAGCATATGAAGAATATAAGAAATTTGAAGTTAAGGAACATTTTTTAACAGAAGCATCCGGATATAGTTTTTATAATACTAGCAAATACGATTTTGAAAAATTACTTGCTGACCCAGATAATATAGAGAGCAATTTCAAAAATTATTTAAATGGATTTTCAGATAATGTAATTGATATACTTAATAATTTTAAATTTGAAAATGAAGTAAGAACACTGATTGAGAATAAATTATTATATGTAGTATTAGAAGAATTTAATAGTAAAAAAGCATATATGGGATTAGATGAAGTAAAAACAGAAGATATGGGATATATTTTTGAAGAATTAGTTAGAAAGTTTTCAGAAAGTTATGATGAAGAAGCGGGTGCTCATTTTACAGCTAGAGACATTATCTATCTTATGACAGATTTATTAGTCGCAGAAGAAAGAGATGTTTTAGCAAACGAAAATAAGGTAAAAACAATTTATGATATGGCAATGGGAACATCCCAAATGTTGTCATGTATGACGGATAGATTAAAGCAGTTAAATAAAAATGCTATTATTGATTGTTATGGACAAGAATTAAATCCTGAAACTTATGCAATAGCAAAAGCAGATATGCTAATAAAAGGTGGAGATGCTGATAATTTCAAACAAGGAGATACTTTAGATGATGATAAATTCAAAGGATATGAATTTGACTATATTATCTCAAATCCTCCCTTTGGAATTGATTGGAAGAAACAAAAGAAAGCAATAGAAAATGAAGTGGCAAAAGGTGACAAAGGAAGATTTCCAGTAGGAACCCCTAAAATTAGTGATGGACAAATGTTATTTACATTGAATGGTATAGCAAAACTAAAAGATAATGGAAGAATGGCAATTATTCAAAATGGATCACCATTATTTAGTGGACAAGCAGGTTCAGGAGAATCTGAAATAAGAAAATATATTATTGAAAATGATTGGCTAGAAGCAATTATCCAATTACCAACAGACTTATTTTACAATACAGGTATTTCTACATATATTTGGTTAATAAATAAACATAAAAATGTGATAAGAGAAGGAAAAGTGCAATTAATAGATGCCTCAAATTGTTACGAAAATAGAAGAAAAAGTATAGGTAACAAAAGAAAAGATATTAGTGAAGAATGTAAAAATCTAATTCTAAAAGCTTATGATGACTTCCAAAACAAAGAATATAGTGAAAATGAAAAAATAGTTGAAAGCAAAGTATTTAATAATAATGATTTTGGATTTAATAGAATTACAATAGAAAGTCCAGAAATTGATGAAAATGGAAAGGTTGTTAAAGATAAAAAAGGTAATATAAAAGCAGATAGTACTAAAAGAGATTTTGAAAATATACCTTTAGAAGAAAACATTGATGAGTATTTTCAAAGAGAAGTATTACCATATAATGAAAATGCATGGATAGATAAAAAGAAAACACAACTTGGATATGAAATTTCATTTACAAGGTATTTTTACAAATATGTTGAACCAGAAGATTCAGATATAATAGAAGCGAGAATTATACAAAATGAAAACGATATTATGAGTTCTCTTGAAAAATTGTTTAAGGAGGATAAGTAATATGAGAAAAATGAAAGATAGTGGAATTGATTGGATTAGAGAGATACCTAAACATTGGAGAATATCTAAAGTAAAACATTTGTTTTATATTGGCCGTGGTCGAGTGATTGCAAAAATAGAACTAGAAAATGAGGGGTACCCTGTTTATTCTTCACAAACTAAAGATAATGGTGTTTTAGGGTATATTAGTACATATGATTATGATAGAAGTCAATTAACATGGACAACAGACGGAGCTAATGCAGGAACTGTTTTTTTAAGGGAAGGAAAGTATAATTGTACTAATGTGTGTGGTACTTTAATGCCTAAAACAGAAGATAATAATTTACATTTTTTAAAGTATGCATTAGAATTTATCGCTATTTATCATAAAAGAGCTGATACTAATGGATTTAAAATTATGAATAATGAAATGGCAGAAGTTAAAATAACACTACCACAAAAAATTGAGCAGGATAAAATTGCAAATTTTCTTGATGAAAAAGTTATAGAAATAGATAAGATAATAGAACTGACAAAAACAACAATTGAAGATTATAAGAAATATAAACAATCAATTATTAATAAAGTTACTACAAAAGGCTTAGGTAAAAATAATAAAATGAAAGATAGTGGTATTGAGTGGATTAAGAAAATGCCAGAAAAATGGCAAGTATATAAAACTAAAGAATTTTTTGAATTTGGAAAAGGTCTAGCAATAACAAAGGCAGATTTAATTGAAGATGGAGAAAAAGTGATAAGTTATGGGCAAATCCATTCAAAAAGCAACACAGGAATAAATGTTAGTGAAGAACTATATAGATATGTATCTGAGAAATATATAAATTCAAATAAACAGTCTATTGTAAAATATAATGATTTTATTTTTGCAGACACATCAGAAGATTTAAATGGATGTGGAAATTGTGTATATATAGATAAGAATATTAGTATTTTTGCAGGTTATCATACAATTATTTTAAAACCAAAAACCAAGGATGAAATGAAATATTTAGCATATTTATTTCTTACAGATAATTGGAGAAATCAAATACGTTCTAGAGTATCTGGAATTAAATTATTCAGTATAACACAAAAAATATTAAAGGAAACAACAATAATAATGCCAGATCCAAAAGAAAGAAAAGATATTGTTAAATACTTAGATGCAAAATGTTCTGAAATCGATAAGTTAATTTATAATAAAGAAAAAATAATAGAAGAATTAGAAAACTATAAAAAATCACTTATATATGAATATGTAACAGGAAAAAAAGATGTAAAAACAAATTATAATAGTAATACAGAAATGGCAGAACTATCTTTGAGAATTATAGAACAACTTCCCAATAATTATTCTATGTGTAAGATAAAGTTAAATAAAATACAGAGTGTAATATTGAAAATGATTAAATATAAACAAGAACCAGATTATGAAAAATATGCAGCAGGACCATATAGTGAAACAATGATGAATGATGTATATCAAATATTTGAAAAAAATAAATGGGTGAAGATTTCAAAAGATAATATCAGAGATGTTTATACATTAGATGATAATTATATGCAAGGAATTGAAGAATATAATAAACATTTTAAAAAATACGATAATGAAATAACACGAATTATAAAATTATTTAAGAATAAAGATACACAGCAAAGTGAAATAATTGCTACATTGTTTTACTGTTGGAATGATTTTTTGATTGATGGAGAAGTTCCGACTGATGAACAAATAATAAAAGAATTTTATGCATGGAGTAAAAGAAAAACAAAAATAAATATAAATAAAGTAAAAAGTTGTCTTTCATATATGAAAAAAAATAATTTGATACCAAATGGATATGGAAAGAAAACAATTCAAAGGAGCAATAATTATGGAAGAAAATGAAAGAAGATTTGAGCAAGATATAGAGAGTTATTTATTATCAAAAGATGGAGGATATATAAAAGGATATCCGCAAGATTTTGATAGAGAATGTGCATTAAATAAAAAAGATTTATTTACCTTTATAGAAAATTCTCAAAACAATGAATGGGAGAGATATAGAAAGGCTTTTCCAGATGACTATGAAAATAGATTTATAAAAAGATTTAATGAAGAAGTTACTCAAAGAGGTATTATAGATGTTGTTAGAAATGGGATAACTGATAGAGGATTTAAGTTTAAATTGGCATATTTTCAACCAGAAACAAATTTAAATCCAGAAGCTAGGAAATTATATGAAATGAATATTTTAAATGAAACAAGACAATTAAAATATTCTACTCAAAATGAAAATTCTATAGATATAGTTTTATTATTAAATGGAATTCCTTTAGTTGCTCTAGAATTAAAAAATCAAATAACAGGACAAAATTCTGAAAATGCTCAAAAACAATTTATGTATGACAGAGATCCAAGAGAATTGATATTTCAGTTTAATTCAAGGATAATAGTATATTTTGCTGTTGATCATTATGATGTAAAAATGACAACAAAATTAGCGGGAACAAACACAAGATATTTACCTTTTAATCAAGGATCAAATGGAGCAGGAAATGTAGGAGGAGCTGGAAATCCAACAAATTATAACGGATATACTACGGATTATTTATGGAAGAATGTATTAATGAAGGACTCTTTAATGGAAATAATTCAAAAATTTATACATTTGGAAGTTAAAGAGGAAATAGAACATAAAAATGGTAAAGAGAAGAAGGTTGAAAAACGAAATATAATATTTCCTAGATATCATCAATTAGATGTTGTAAGAAAATTAATATGGAATGTAAGAGATTGTGGTGTTGGACATAATTATTTAATTCAACATAGTGCTGGCTCTGGGAAATCTAATTCTATAGCATGGCTTGCACATAGACTTTCTGGATTACATGACAAAAATAACAATGCAGTATTTAATTCTATTATAGTCGTAACAGATAGAACTGTATTAGATAAGCAACTACAAGACACTATATATCAGTTTGAACACCAAAAAGGAGTAGTTGTAAAAATAGATGATGAAAAAACATCACAAGATTTAAAAGATGCTATAAATGATGGAAAGAGAATTATTATAACAACTCTTCAAAAATTTCCAGTAATATATAAAGATGTATCCGATACAGCTGGTAAAAAATTTGCAGTAATTGTAGATGAAGCTCATTCAAGTCAGACAGGAAATTCTGCAAAAAAATTAAAAATTGCATTAGCAGACAGAGATGAAGCTTTGAAAAAGTACGCAGAATTAGAAGCAATTGCAGAAGAAAATGAAAAAGATTATGAAGATAAAATAGTTGAAGAATTAGCTACACATGGAAAACAAGACAATTTATCCTTTTTTGCATTTACAGCCACACCAAAAGGAAAGACACTAGAACTATTTGGAGAAAAACAAGAAGATGGTTCTTTTAGACCATATCATATTTATAGTATGAGACAAGCTATAGAAGAGGAATTTATATTAGATGTATTAGCCAATTATATGACATATGAAACTATATATAAAATTGCAAAAAAAATACCAGAAAATCCAGAAGTTCCCGAAAACTATGCAACAAAATATATTAAAAAATTTGAAAGCTTACATGAAATAAATATAACTCAAAAAACTCAAATAATAGTTGAACAATTTAGAAGAGTAACTAAAAATAAAATTAATGGTAAAGGCAAAGCAATGCTAGTTACAGCATCTAGATTGCATGCAGTAAGATATTTCTTTGAAATAAAAAGATATATAGAAGAAAAAGGGTATGATGATTTAGATGTATTAGTTGCATTTTCAGGGGAAGTTAAAGATGGTTCTAATTCTTTTACAGAGGCAGGAATGAACAAAACTAAAGATGGTAAAAAGATAAGAGAATCTCAAACGAAAGAATATTTTCATGGAGATGAATTCAATGTACTAGTAGTAGCAGAAAAGTATCAAACAGGGTTTGATGAACCACTATTGCATACTATGTTTGTTGATAAAAAATTATCAGGGATAAAAGCAGTACAAACATTATCAAGATTAAATAGAATGTGTAAAGGAAAAGACGACACATTAGTAATTGATTTCGTGAATAAAGCAGAAGATATACAAGAAGCTTTTAAACCATTTTATGATGTATCAGTTTTGGAAAAAGAAACAGATCCTAATGTTATATATGACAAATTAAACAAATTAAGAAGTTATAAATTATGGTATGATGAGAATGTAGAAAAATTTTGTAAAATGTATTTAAAGAATGGAAAACAAAATGAAAATGATTTCGGAAAATTAACTAGTTGTGTTAAAGAAACTGTAGATTTATATAATAAATTAGATATTGAACGAAGAGAAAGTTTTAGAAGAGAAGTAAAAAGTTTTAATAGATTTTACTCATATATAACACAAATTGCTTATATGGGCGATGAAGAACTACACAAGATTTATATGTATTTAAGATATGTAGAGAAGCTATTACCAAAGAATAAAATAGATGTAATAGATTTAGAAGGCACAGTTAAACTAACATATTATAATTTAAAGCAAACTTTTGATGGAAGTGTATCATTGAGAAAGACAGAAGAAACGCCAGGAATGATTAAGCCACAAGGAGCAAAAGTACAAACTGCAGTATTACCTGAAAGGAGATTATTGGATGAAGTAATTCAAAAAGTAAACGAATTATATTCAGGACAATTCACAGATGGAGATAATCTAATAGTAGAAAATTTAATGAATACTATTATGGAAGACAAAAATATCAAAGATTTAGCTAAAAATAATAATGAAGATATGTTTACAAAATCAGTATTTCCTAAAGTGTTTAGTGAGAAAACAGCAAAATGCTACAAAGAGAGTGCAACTTCATATAAAAAATTATTTGAAAATAAAGAATTCTATGATGCAATCATGAATTCTTTAGGAAATGTTATTTATAGGCTAATGAAAAACGAGTATGATGAAGAAGATGAAACACAAGATAACAATTTAAAGGTTGCAGAAGATAGCGAAGAATATAAAATTGAATAAATTATATAGTTGTATGAAGTTATTGCATATTCTATTTAAGAAATAATTGTATAATATTTAAATAAAAACTTTCTTTTTTGGAAATAATATGGTATAATATTATTGTAGTAAAAAGGAGAGTTTTTATTATGTTAGGAGAAAAAATAAAATTATATAGAGAAAGTAAAAATATGACTCAAGGTGAAGTTGCAGAAATATTAGGAGTAAAAGCAGCAACAATTTCAAAATATGAAGCTGGAACATTAGAACCTAATATTGAGTCATTAAAAAAATTAGCTGAATTGTTTGACATTTCAATTGATGGGCTATTAAAAGAAGATACTTTTGATATATCTAAAATTAATATTTTAGAGGTATTAAGAGAACAAAAAAATATGAAATTAAAAGGTAATTTATATCATAATACTCAAATTACTTTTGCATACAATACAAACCATATTGAAGGAAGTAAATTAACAGAAGATCAAACAAGATACATTTATGAAACCAATACACTATTAGCAGAAAAAGATTCTATTACAGATTTAGATGATGTTTTAGAAACAGCTAACCATTTTAAGCTAGTGGATTATATGATAGATATGGCAGATAAAAACCTAACAGAAAAAATGATAAAGGAATTTCATAAAATATTAAAAGAAGGAACATCAGATAGTAGAAAAGATTGGTTTAATATTGGCGAATATAAAAAATTATCAAATGAAGTTGGAGGTTTAAAAACTACAGAACCAAAAAATGTTGAAAAAGATATGAAAAAATTATTAGAATGGTATAAATCTTTAAATAAAATCACAATAAATGAAATAATAGAATTTCATGCAAAATTTGAAAAGATACATCCGTTTCAGGATGGTAATGGTAGAGTTGGTAGAATAATTGCATTTAAAGAATGCTTGAAAAATAATATAGTACCATTTATTATTCAAGATAAAGAAAAATTATTTTATTATAGGGGATTAAATCAATATCAAACTAATAAAGAAAAAGGATATTTAATAGATACTTGTTTAAATGCACAAGATCAATATACTGAAATGATAAAATATTATTTAAAAAATCAAATATTATAAAACAACAATGACAATATAAGTGTATTAGGGGGAATAAAATTGGAGATTAATATAGCAGAATTAAAAGAACAAATATATTTTCCAAGAACAAAGGAATATTTTGAAGAAGTAGAAAGGTCTTTTTACAATGAAAACTATAGATCTGCAATAGTAATGTTATATTCTGTTGTAATTGCAGATTTATTATTCAAGTTAGAAGAATTAAAAGACTATTATTCAGACTCAATAGCAGAAGGAATATTGGAAGATATAAATAGAATGAGAGAGAATAATCCTAAGAATTCAGAATGGGAAAATAAATTAATTGAGAATATTAAAGATAAGACTAATATTATAGAACCATATGTATTAACCAATATAGAAGATTTAAAAAATGTTAGAAATTTTTCAGCACATCCTTCATTAAATCAAAATAACGAACTTATAAGGCCATCAAGAGAAAAAACATTAGGATTAATAAAGGAAATGTTAATTGGTATTTTTATAAGACCACCACTATTTATAAAGAAAATAACAAATAACTTATTGGAAGATATATCAAGTAAAAGAGAAGATTTCCTTGAAGATAGTGAAAAATTTAAAAAATATATAGAAAAGAAATATTTTGAAAGAATACCTGAAAATATGATAATAAGTATTTTTAAAGATTTTTGGAAATTAACATTTAAGTTAGATAATGAAGATTGTAATGATAATAGAAAAATTAACTTAGAATTATTGATACTTATAATGCAAGAAAAAAAATTAAAAATTATAGAAGACATGCAAAAAGAAAGCGATAAATATAATAATATAAGTGATAATGAAAGCATTGCTGTCTATCTAGTGGAATTTATGTATTATTTTCCTGAAGTATTTAATTATTTGAAAGAGGAAAATAAAATTGCAATAGGAGTTATCATTAAAAAAAATAATGATTATAAATCAATAGCATATTTTACTTCAAAAAATATTGAGGAACATATAAATAGTCTTCATTCATATAATTTTAAAAATAAACATACAAGAGAGTTACTTGAAAAGAAAGCAAAAGAAGAAGGATTGGAGTATTTATTATTTGATAAATATATTGAGACTTTTGGAAATAGTATATGTTATGATGCTGCAGATTCAAATTTTGATATTCTTATAAGACCAAATTTAAATAGAATGCAACAAAACCAGATAGAAAGAATATTAGAAAATATTAATAAAAATAATCAATTATATAACAGAGGGAAAGCAAAATTTGATAATAATCAAATAATAGAAAAATCTAATGTGGACTGGAATAAGATAGATCTAAAAAAATATAGCAATTTTGAATATGATGAGAATGTTTTATTTGGCGCTCAATTACCTTTTTAATTAATGCTATAAAAGGCGAGAATTAACTCGCCTTTTAATAACTATAATTTTAATCCACTTAAAATCAACTTAATCGCATCACTAAAACCAGCTATATAATACTTATCATTCCAATGACTACAATAATCAATAAAGTCATCATGCATAAATTCCAATTGTTTACAAACATAATCATAACCTTCTTTAGTAGTATTTTTCAAAATTTTCTTAGAATAATCATCAAAATTAAGCAAGTGTTTTTTATCTTCTTCCTCCATATGACATAAATCTTCCTCTCTAAATTCTAACCATTTTTCTAATAAATTTTTACTTTCTTCATCATTAAAAATATCATTAATTTTCATTCTTATAACCTCCATTTTTATTAAAATTATTGGGGACAAATTGGGGACAATTATTGCAAAAAATGACCTAATTTAACCAAATTCATAATTGCACCAATTTGCTCTAACCCTATTAAAACTAATAAAAACTCAAGTTAACAAAATTTCTCAAAATCACTTATCAAGCGCTCATAACCCGAAGGGTGTAAGTTCGAGTTTTCACTCCCGCATCCAAACTTTAATCACTAGAACTTTGATGGTTTTAGTGATTTTTTAATTTTAAAAATATAAAGAAAAATTGAATAATAGATGGGAAAATATTTCTCAAACTTTAACAATAAGAAATGTATCAGAAAAAAATACTAATGGATATTAAAAAAGGAAAATAGTAAAATAAAATTTCTTATAAATGAAAAGTTGCTTTTAAAAATAAAATTAAGTTTTTTTACTAAAATCCAACAGGAATTTTCCCTGAAAATTCCAAAAGTAAATATGTAAAAGAAAAAACGGAATTTTTGAAATTAATCAAAATTCCGTTTTTTTCTTTAATAATTCCCTTTTTTAGTATAAAATATATTTGAACAAAAAAATATACGAAAGAAGGTGATTATCAAAAAAACTAAAGAAATAAAAATCTTTAATTTTATAAATAAAATATATCATATAAATAAAAAATTGAATAGTGTTTCGAGAGAAAAAAGTAAAAAAATTAAAATTAAAGGTTCAACAATTGCAAAATTGTTGTTTGTAGGAATGTTAAATAGAGAAAAAAGTATAAATCAAATTATGGAAAAAACGCATATTAAGAAAAAATATAAAAATATTTTTTCTAAAAAAGAAGTTATACCAAAAATGCATGGTTTTAGAGATGGAATTAAAGATTTAAAACTAAAAGAATTAGAAAATATTAATAAGAGTATTATTCGCAAAACTAAAGAAAATAAAGTATACCGTCAAGGAACAATAGATAGATTAGTAGTTGTTGGAATAGATGGAACAGAAACCTTTGAGAGTGCCAAAAAAGATTGGAATAATAGCTATAAAACAACAAGAAAGATTCAAAAAAATATAAAAGGTAAAAAAGAAATAATTGAAGAAGAATATCATAAACAAATAAATGTGTTTGCTCAAATAGTTGGAAAACGATCATGATTGATTTTAGGATATGAAAAAATAACATGTAATGGAAAAGAAGGAAAACCAGAATATGAACCAAATGTAGCAATAGAGTTAATAAAAAAATTAAAAGATATATGTGGAAATGGAATTGATATAATAGTAGGAGATGCAATATATTTAAATGAAAAATTTATAAAAAAAGTAAAAAAGGTTGGATATCATAGCATAATAAGATTAAAAGATAATAATAAATCACTATTAAAAGATGCAGAAGGAATATTTAAATTACAAAAGACAGTAAAAATTAAAATAAAAGGAAAAGAAATAAAAAGTTGGGTTAGTATATTTATGCTTTGCGGATTATTTATGTAAATATGATAAATAATTATATAAAGATGAGATTTATGCTTATAAATATGGACCAGTAGTAAAAAGCGTATATGAAAAATATATAAGGATATGGATATAAAGAAATAGAAAAGTCTTATGAATAAATCTTATCTGAAAGAATCTATGAAATGCCTTCAATAAGTAGAATTATATTTGCAGAATATGGTGTTGAAAATATTAATAGTATTGATGAAACAATAGAAAAATAGGGAAAATTTAGTGCTGGTGAATTAGTAGATTTAACTCATAGAGAAGATACTTCATGGGCAGTTTCGGGTAAGTGAAAATACAGAGATAAAATTATTCCAAATGAAATTATAAAAAAAATTCATTGTAATGAAGACATATAAATTAAGAATCAAAGTAAAAAAGAGAGAAAAACTGAAGTGAATTACCTTGTCTATACCAATTTTCCACAATATCAAATGTTATTTGGTATTTTGAATTTTTAAAATTAGTATATATTTCATTTAAGTTATCAATTTCTAATTGAAAATTTTTTCCATTTCCAAAAGGAGGTATAAGAGGAGATACATCCCACTTGCCATTTGGTGCAATTTCTTGTAGCATGAATTGTATTTTTCCTAAACTTATAAATGAAAATTTATTTTCAGGTCTGTCATATTCTATTTTAAATCCAGCAGTTTTATAAAAATTTAAACTATTTTCTAAATTAGTAACAGATAATTCAGGAATATTTTTATTAAATTCTAAATAATTTTGACTTCTTATTATTACACTTTTAAAAAACTTTTCTTGAAAATCTGTTAATAATCTTATTTCACTATTGGTGTAATTTTTATTTTCTGGAGCTATAATTAATTTATCATCATCATCTTCTAATCTATGTATTTTTGCAATACATGTACCTCTGTATTCTTTTAAAGATTTATATTCTCCTAATATATAGCAGTCTATTTCTTCACCATCACCACTAATTGTATTTGGAACATATCCATAATTAACTAAATATATGTGATCTGGATAGTTAGGATGGCTGCTACCTATAGGCCTATCTATTTTCACATCAATAGTTTGGTTTAAATAAATTCTGTTATCCATAAAACCTCCTAATAATTTTTTTATAAAATTAACTTTATTACCATACTACCAAAAAAACATACAAATTTAAATATTTTTTTCTAAATCATTGAATTTTACTTCATCTTTTATTACAATTTCTTTAAACATAGATATTATTCTTTCTTTTGTGTTGGTAATTCACATTGTATTGGATTATCTATGTTTTTTCAATAATTTTTAGAAAAAATTAATTTAGATATTTTTTATTTTGCCTACATTAATTTTACACTTAATGTGTGGAGAAATATTTGACCTAGATGGTAAAAGGATATTTGCTTTTATTTAATTTTGTATAAAAATTATTATAAAAACAAAAATTTTACTATAAAAAATTTAACTCAAATTTTTCAAGAAAATTCAATAGTTTAACATTAAAAAAATTGTAAAATAATATTTTTTTTAATAAAAAAATCATTAATTAACGAAAAAACGTCGACGAACTATCGCTAATTTTGTTATACTATAGAAAAATTTGAAAAGAGGGATAGTATGAAACTTTCTGATGCAATAAGACAAAGAATAATAGATTTAGCAAATAATAAAAATATGAGTTTACATAAACTTTCTTTAAGAGCTGGACTTTCGTATTCAACACTTAATAGTTTCTTAAATGGTAAAAGTACAAGTCCAAAAGTAGTAACGATACTTCTTTTATGTGAAGGATTTGATATTGAGTTAAAAGATTTTTTTAATGATGATTTATTTATTGAAGTTGAAGAAGATGATTAAAATTATAAAGCGACCTTAGGTCGTTTTTTTATTCAGTATGAATAATTTATGGAGACAGGCTGAATAAAATCATTGTACACAATTTTTGTCAAAATTGGTGCACGAACAATTTAACGTGGATTTTGCAATATATTTTAACATTTTGACATAAAAAATGTCCAATATTGTTTTTTAGTAGAAAAGTTCTTTGTAAATATGCTAAATAAAAGCTTTTCACGAATTTTTTTACAAACTTGGTATGTAAACAATTAAAGATGAATTTTATAATTTAGTGTAATATATCATAAAAAGTATTTATTAAAAATAACGATATATAGTTAACGAATTATCGTTATTTTTGGTATACTGTTAAAAAAATAGAAAAGAGGTATATTATGAAACTTTCTGATGCAGTAAGACAAAGAATTGTTGATTTATCAAATAGTAAAAATATAAGTATGCATAAACTTTCTTTAAGAGCTGGACTTTCATATTCAACACTTAATAGTTTCTTGAATGGAAAGAGTACAAGTCCAAAAGTAGTAACAATCCTACATTTATGTGAAGGCTTTGATATGGAATTAAAGGATTTTTTTAATGATGATTTATTTGTTGAAGTAGAAGATGATAATTAAATTTAAAAATTAAATAAAAAGTGAAAAGCACCACGTTTAGTATACTATAATAAAAAATATATTATGGTATAATCAAAACGGAGGTGCATTTTTTATTCAGTTGTCCAGAATAAAAACATTGCACACAATTTTTGTCAAAATCGGCGCACGAACAATTTAACGTGGACTTTGCAATATATTTTAACATTCTGATTTAATAAAATGTCTACTATTGTTCTAGTAAATTTAAAGAATAATTTTTACAATGTATTTTTAAAATAATGTTAATTAAACTCTTTTCAATAAAGTATATTTTATGATATAATACACAACATAGTTAAAAAGAAAAAGTTTGAAAAATAATATTTAAAATTATTTTCCAAACTTAATTTATGTATTAGAAAGGGATAAAAAAATGAGTAGAGAATTTATAGTTAGAAAATGTTTAAAATGTGGAGCTATAGTAAAGGTTATAGAGGATTGCAAATGTGCTTGTGGGATAGAATGTTGTGGTGAAAAGATGAAGGAATTAGTTCCAAATTCTGTTGATGCAGCTATTGAAAAACATGTACCAACATATGAAGTAAAAGATGGAAAAATATTTGTAAAAGTAAATCATGTTATGGATGAAGATCATTTCATTGAATGGATAAGCATTGTTTATGATAATAGAGAAGTTACAACATATTTTGAACCTGGAAAAGAAGCTATTGCACATTGTAAATATGTTCCTGGTTCAACTCTTTATGCATATTGTAATAAACATGGTTTATGGAAAAAAGAAGTAGAATAATATCATTTTTATGAGATATAAAAATAATAATAGAGGAAAAAATGAAAACAAAAATTTATTTAGTTAGAAATGCTGAATGTAAAGGAAATATTGAAAATATATTAGGAGAGGAAAAAAATTTTGATATAACACCTAAAGGCTATCAAACAATTGAAAAATTGGATGAATATTTTAAAGATAAAAAAATATATAGTATATATTCTAGTTTTTCAACAATGTGTTTAGAAACTGTTAAAAACATTTCTGAAAATTTGAAAATAGAAGTAAAAAAGGAGAATGATTTAAGAGAAAAATCCTTTGGTATTTATGATGGAGAAAAATGGGAAGATGTATTAAAAAAATCTCCTTCCTTAAAGAAGTATAGAAAGAAAAAGATTGAAATTTTAGGAATACCTGGTCAAGAAAGTACCAAGCAAGTTGAAGATAGAATGTCAAAAATAATCAGGAAAATTGCTAGAGAAAATTTAGGACAAAATGTACTAATAATTTCTCATGGAGTAGCAATTGAAACTTTTTTAAGAGCAGTAGTAGGAGTACCTTATTCAGAAGATAAAGAAAAATATTTTCAAAAAAACAGTGCTATTAACTATGTTGAATATGATGAGGATATTGATCAATTTGTAGTAAAGGAAGTATCAAAAATAATATATTAAATAACCTTGTTTTTATAAATATTTTAAAATATAATATAAACAGAAAAGGTGAAAAATATGAAATTAATAATAGGGTTAGGTAATCCAGAACAAGATTATTCAGGAACTAGACATAATATGGGTTTTGATGTTATAAATGAACTATCAAAAAATTATGATATTGAAGTAAATAAAAATAAATTTAAGTCATTATTTGGAGATGGAATAATAGAAGGTCAAAAGGTTATTTTATTAAAACCTCAAACTTTTATGAATCTTAGTGGTGAAGCTGTAAATGAAGTGGTTTCTTTTTATAAAATACCTTTAGAAGATATTTTAGTAATTTATGATGATTTAGATATTGAACCTGGTAAAATTAGAATTAGAAAATCTGGTTCACCAGGTAGTCATAATGGAATAAAATCTGTAACACATTTTTTAAAATCTAATGATTTTGCAAGAGTTAGAGTTGGAATAGGAAAACCTGATAGTAATATAGATTTAATTGAATATGTTATTGGCGGAATTGATGAAAATGAAAAAGAAATATTAAAATTAGGTGTGTCTAAAGCAGTTGAAGCTATAATTGAAATAATAAAAAATAACATAGATTCAGCTATGAATAAATATAACTAATTTCAGAAAGGAAAAAACATGAAAGAACTAATTATATATAAAAACAATGAGAAAAAAAATATCATGTTAGTTCAAAATGGAATTTTGATTGAAAATTATATTGAGTATGATAAAAACAAGACGATAGAAGGAAATATATATATAGGTAAAGTACAAAATATTTTTCAAGGAATGCAAGCTGCGTTTGTTAATATTGGAAAAAATAAAAATGGTTTTATACATTTAAAAGATATATTACCAAAACAAGATGTTGTAAAAAATGGTAAACAAAAATTAACAGAAAATATTAAAAATTTAATTAAGCCTGGAGATCCTATTTTAGTGGAAATAAAAAGAGATTCTACTAGTAAAAAAGGAGCTAGAGTTTCTACACATATAAGTTTAACAGGAAGATTTATAGTATTGCTTCCTAATTCTCCATTTATAACTATTTCAAAAAAAATAACTAATGATTTAGAGCGTGAAAGACTTACACAAATAGCTAAAAAATATATTCCAGAAGATATGGGTGCAATAGTAAGGACTGTAAGTGAAAATGTTAATGAAAATTTATTAAAAGAAGATATAAATCTAATGATAGATAAATGGAATAAAATTATTAGTGTAGATGTAGACGGCTATCCAAAATTAGTTTATGATACAGGTGGAATTTTATTTAAAATATTAGTAGACTTAATAGATTCAGATTTAAAAAGAATTATTGTTAATGACATAGATGATTATAATTTTGTTAAAAAGTATTTAGAAGAATCAAAAGTTAATATAAAATTAGAATTAAATAATGATGTTTTATATTTATATAATTTAGATAAGCAATTAGAACGAGCAGAAAATAGAAAAATTTGGCTAAAATGTGGAGGCTTTATAACTATAGATAAAACCGAAGCTTTAACAGCTATTGATGTGAATTCAGGTAAATATGTAGGAGACAAAAATTTAGAAAGTACGGCATTTATTGTTAATAAAGAAGCAACCATAGAAATTGCAAAGCAATTGAGATTAAGAGATATTGGCGGAATAGTAATAATTGATTTTATAGATATGTATAAAAAAGAAAATCTTGATAAGATTATTGAAAAAATGATAGAAGAAACTAAAAATGATAGATCTAAAGTTCAAGTTGAAGGCTTCACAAAATTAAGTTTAATGGAATTAACAAGAAAACATATATGTAGTAATAATATGTAAGGAGGAAAAATAATATGATTTCGTTAACTGCAATTATTTCATTTTTGATACCAGTAGCAATATTAATGTTAATTTTAAAACTTATTGCTTTACCAATAAAAATAATAATTCATCTTCTTATAAATGTAATTTTAGGTGGAATAATTTTATTTGCATTATCTGCAGCAGGAATTGTTACTGTTGCATTAACATGGTGGATGGCTGCAATTGTTGGATTTTTAGGTGTTCCTGGAGCAATAATAGTAGCTATACTTGCAATATTTGTAATTTAAAAAGGGGTTTTTTATGAAAGTAGGTTTTGTATCACTTCGGATGTAGCAAAAATTTAGTTGATACAGAAATGTGTATAGGACTATTTAAAAATGCTAAATTCGAAATAGTTAATAATCCTAAAGAGGCTGAAATAATAGTTATAAACACTTGTGGATTTATTGAAAGTGCAAAAGAGGAAGCAATAAATTGTATATTAGAGATGTCAGAATATAAAAAACAAAAGTGTAAATATCTAATTGTAATGGGATGTTTAGTGCAAAGATACAAAAAAGAACTAGAAAAAGCAATACCAGAAGTTGATGTATTTATTAGTATAGATGAATATGGTAATTTATGGGATATTATATTAAATATTGTAAAAGTTCCTAAAGTGTCAACCAACACATTAGATTATATGGATAGAATAATTTCTACTGGAAAAAAAACTACATATTTAAAAATTGCTGAAGGGTGTAATAATAAATGTACATATTGTGCTATACCAAACATAAGAGGTCCATATATTAGTAGAAAAAAAGAGGATATTATAAGTGAAGCTAAAAAAATAGCTGATCAAGGTTATGAAGAAATAATAGTAATAGCTCAAGATACTACTAAATATGGTACTGATATATATGGTAAGGAATGTTTAGCAGAGCTTTTACATGAAATATCAAAAATAGATGGAATAAAATGGATAAGATTTTTATATGCATATCCTGAAAGTATAACAGATGAACTTATAGAAGAAGTGAAAACAAATCCAAAAATTTGTAAATATTTTGATATTCCACTTCAACATTTTTCAAATAAGATATTAAGAAAAATGGCTAGAAGAACTAATAGTGAAGATATAAAAAATTTAATTCAAAAAATAAGAAGTCAAATTCCAGAAGTAATAATAAGAACTACTGTAATTGTAGGATTTCCGAGTGAAACAGAAGAGGATTTTTTGGAATTATATGAATTTATAAATGAAGCAAAATTTGAAAAATTAGGAGCTTTTAAATATTCAAAAGAAGAAGGCACACCTGCTAGTAGATTAAAAGAGCAAATTCATTATAAAACTAAAGAATCTAGATATAATAAAATAATGAAATTGCAATGGCAAATATCAAAAATAAAATTAGAAGAAAAAATTGGAAATTCTTATGAAGTTTTAATTGATGGGATATCTAGTGATGGAAAATTTTATATAGGTAGAAGTTATATGGATATTCCTGATGAAGATGGAGTAATTTTTATAAAAAATGATAAAAAAGATTTAGTTGGAAAATTTGTAAAATGTAAAATTATAGACATTAAAAATTATGATTTAATTGGAATTTTAGAATAGAGGTGATTATCCTAAAATGAAGAGAATTTGGAAATTTTTAAGTTTAATAGTTATAATTCTAATATTTGTAGGAGTTATACTAGGAATTTATTTTGCATTAAATGGAAAACAAAAAGAGTACAATAAGTTAATTTTTTCTAAAGTTCAAAATAAGGAAGCTGAAGTTACACAGTTTTTTACTTATGGAACATCTCTAAATTTTACATGTAAGATTCCAGGAATACTTAAAGATAATTATGAAAGTGCTAGATTGATTTTATCTGATGGTGAAAACTATGAAAAAGAATACAAAGTTCTTACAAATTTTGAAGAAAACAATTTAATAATTACAACTTCAAATTATATAAATGATGCAATTAATTTAGAAGAATTAAAAACAGGTAAATATTATTTTATGATAAGATTAAAGTTAAATAATAATAGTAATCATAAATATTATTTATTAAAAAATACTTCTAGCTATAAAAATATTGAGTACTATACAATTGCAAATAATTATAAAGCAATAGTTAACGAAGAAAATTATAATAAAAATAAAATAGATTATACATATTTAAAATTAGAAATTACCGAAAGTCCAAAGCCAGATAATATATATGATGTAGTAATTGATGCTGGTCATGGAGGAGATGATACAGGATATGTAGTATCAGGAAATACTGAAGCTAATATAACTTTAGATTATGCAAATAATTTGAAGCAAAAATTAGAAGAGCAAGGAATAAAAGTAAAATTAACTAGAGATAATTCTAATACAGATAGTTATAAAGAAAAAGAAACTTATAGTGAAGGTGGTAGAATAACAGTTGCATGTGAATCAAAAGCAAAATATATGATTTCACTACACGTAAATGATGGAAATAAAGATTTTTCAGGTTTTGAAATATATAGCCCTTGTAAATCAAATTTAGATTTTGCTAAAAATTTAGCAAAAAATATTTCTGAGAAAACAACTATAGGTTTTTCAAATATTGGAAAATATAAAATTTCAGATGGAGTATATGTAAAGAATTTTTCTCAAGTAGAAATAAATACTTATGCTAAAAATGCAAAAAAAAATGGTTATGAGAATTATAATATAACTTTAGATACACCTCAACTTTATACTATTAGGGAAGTTGGAGGAATAGCTACAAATGCTTTTGTAGATGGAAGAAATAAAAGTTATTCTGCAAACAAATACTACAATTCAAATCAAGGAATTGAATGTTATCAAATTGAGCTTGGATATATAAAAACAGATTTAGATAAAATTTTAAATGAGAAAAACGAATATGTACAAGCTATTTGTGATACTATTATTTCGAAAATAAAAGAAAATCACTAAGGAGGAAATATGGAAGGGATAGACGAGCTATTAAAATATGTAGGTGATAATTTTGATAAACAACTTTTAAAAGTTATTTATTTTATGGAAAAATCAAGGCTATTAGAGTCTAATATGAAAACAGATAGAGTAAAAGAGGGAGATAAATTTATAGATAAAACTTCAAACTCTATATTAGAAGCTAGTTATTTAAGATTATGTAATACAGATTTTGAAAATAAAAATATGATGAACGAAACTTTTTTACAATATCTAGAATATATTTTAGCGGAATCTAGGTCTTATTGGAGATTTAATATATTTAATTTGGAATCTGAATTTGGAAAAAAATGCAGTTATTGTAATATAAATTTAAAATATTGTCCTATGAAAGTATTAGCGTACATAAAAAAATGTATATCAGATGATAATATTGATTCAAAATTATTTTTTGATAAACTTGCAGGAAATGATATAGATTATGTGAATGATAAAGATATTATAAATGAAATAACACTAAAAATCTCTTCAATAGTTAAAGATATGCTTGATTTAAAAGGTGCAGAATTTTTATTAGATACTGAAACTGTTGATGTTATCGAAGTAAAAGATAATAAAATAAAATATAAATATTTAGATTTTAATGTTAAAGATACATCTTTTATAAATGAATTAGATGAATATTTTTCTACAACT
Source organism: uncultured Clostridia bacterium (assembly GCA_947630235.1). GTDB lineage: Bacteria > Bacillota > Clostridia > TANB77 > CAG-508 > Scatovivens. Next base: position 19,802 of record CANRGN010000015.1, on the reverse strand, counting down.
AATGGTTTATATGATGAATTTGATTTAAATAATATATCTATAAAAGAAAATTATTCAAATATGTTTAATCAATCACCAATTGAAATTGCAATATATATAAAATATTTGTGTGAAAATTCAGGAGTAAATTATAAAAAAATTTTCAAAAATATATATGAAAAATTTAAAATTGATGAAGAAAAAATTGCAAAAATGGCTTATTATAAAGAATATATACAACGTACAGAAGCAATAGAAGGTGCAGATAAGCTTAAATTAGATTTGCAAGAAATGTTTACATATATAAAAAATTATTATGAAAATGCTAAATTACCATATATACAATTTAATTTAATTTTATATACAGATAATTCTAAAACTATAAATGATACAGTAAACATTTTAAATAGATACTGTAGAATGTATTGTTATTTAAGTCAAAAAAATGTATTGTTTGTAGATGTTGAGATGTTTATAAAAATGACAAAAGATAATACTGATGTATTTATGCAAATGGATAAATTGTATAGTGAAAATGACTTTTTAGTATTTACAAATGTACATAAAATAAAATATTTAAATGAATATAGAGTAGATTCATTTTTTATAGCGATTGAAAAGTATTATAATAAAAATCCAAGAAGTATTACTCTTTTATGTGGAAAAAAAGATGAAATGTTAAATTTGATTAGAAAATATGATGATTTAATGAATAATGTATTTGAACATAAACTTGACATAGAAGGATATGATAATGAACTTATAAAATCAAAAGTATTAAAAAATATCGAGAAAACTTTTGATCTTACAGAAAAAAGTAAAAAAAATATAGAAGATTATATTGATTCTACTTATCAAAGAGGTAATGACAAAGAAATTGATTATATAAATAAAATAGTAAATGAAGTAGTATATGATAAATTTAAATTTTTAGATCAAAATGGAGAATTTGATTTTAACTTAGAAAATAAAAAAGAAAAAGGTTTAAAAGAAGCTTTACAAGAACTAGATAAATTAGTTGGCTTAACAGAAGTTAAACATAAAGTAAACGAAATAATTAAATATTTAGAGTATAGTAGAAAAATTGGTGATAGTAAAGATATTAATTTAAACATGATGTTTAAAGGAAATGCCGGAACAGGAAAAACCACAGTTGCAAGAATAATGGGAAAAATTTTATATAATCTTGGAATAGTAAGAACAGATAAATTTATAGAAGCAACTAGTAAAGATTTAATTGGAGATCATTTAGGTCAAACATCCCCAAAAACACAAAGAGTTATAGATTCTGCATTAGATGGTGTATTATTTATAGATGAAGCTTATTCGATAATGTCTAGTAAAGGAACAGCTGATTATCCAGCAGAATGTATATCTACATTATGTAAGGCAATGGAAACTTATAAAGATAGAATTGTAATAATTTTTGCTGGATATACAAATGAAATGAATGATTTCATAAATAAAAATCAAGGTTTAATGTCTAGAATTGGTCATACAATTGAATTTGAAGATTTTTCTAAAGAAGAGTTATTAGAAATATTTAAAAATAAAGTAAAAGAAAATAAATTTGAATTAGAAAACGGAATAGATGAAAAAGTTTTATATAATATTTCAAAAAGCAAATTGATGAGAAATTTTGGAAATGCTAGATATGTAAACAATTTGTATGAAAGATTATTATTAACACATTCTTTAAATTATGATGAAAAAGAAGAAAATTTAAGAAGATTTACTTGCAAGGATTTTGAAATTATGGAGCAAACTATTAAATCTGAAGAAAGAACAATTGATGATATTTTATCAGATTTAAACTCTCTTACAGGTTTAAAAGAAATAAAAGAAGTTTTAGAAGGTTTTGTTTCAACACTTGAATTTAATAAAAAAGTAAATATGCAAAGTGAATTTAATATGCATATGATATTCAAAGGAAATGCTGGAACAGGAAAAACTACAGTTGCAAGACTTTTAGCAGAAATATATTATAGTTTAGGTTATATTAAGAAAAATAAACTTGTTGAAGTTCAATCTCAAGATTTAATTGGTGAATATATTGGACAAACTGGTCCAAAAACACAAAATGTTATTGAATCAGCTGTAGATGGTGTACTTTTTATAGATGAAGCTTATGCAATAATGCAACATAGAGGAACTGGTGCAAGCTATACAGATGAATGTATTGCTACTTTGTTAAAAGCAATGGAGGATTATAATGGAAGACTTATAATAATATTTGCAGGATATACAAATGAAATGATGCAATTTAGAGATTTAAATCCTGGATTAAAATCTAGAATAGGATTTGAACTTAATTTTGAAGATTATACAATAGAAGAATTAATTGAAATATTTAAAAAGAAAGTATCTGAGAAGACATTTAAAGTTACAGATGAAGCTGTAGAAAAAGTTAGAAAGATTTTAGAGCAAGCAAAAGAAATTGAGAATTTTGGTAATGGTAGGTATATAAATAATGTGCTTCAAAAGATAATTGTTGAACATGCTATTAAAACTAGAAATATTGATGATATGGAAAGATTACTTACTATAGAAGTAGAAGATATAAATGTAGAAAAATTACAGCCAGAGCTTTCAAAAAGAAAAATTGGATTTTAAAAGAGAAATCGAGGAGGAAAGGTCCCCCTCGATTTTTGGTTACTATGTTCTTGCTACTCTTGTTATGAAATATCCTTCATAGTTTCCTCTTTGATAAATAGTACATCCATTTATGAGATAGTCACTATTATCATTAGGCCTACCAAAGAAGTCTTCATAAGAGTCCCTGTGTTCTTTTTCCCAAAGAATAAATTCAAAGGGAACATATTCTTCTGATTCCTCTGTATAGAATACTAAGATTCTAATGCAATTGGGCATTAATACACCTGAGACTGGATTATAATAATAATCTACAGGCTGAATCAAAATCCGATCTATTACGGAATGAGACTTGTTTAAATTTTTCTCTAAGTTAATGAGCGGAGAGTCATTAATCATGCATTGCCGAGGGTTGATTATTAAAGAACGAAGTTTTGACATAGATTTTTTTCCTCCTTAAAGTGCAGCTTGGAATACCAAGCAAAATGTATTATACGAACTCAATTATTATATCACTTTACTTTAGCGTAGTCAATAAGATAATTTAATTTTTTTGTAATAAGATTATAAATTATAACTTTATATTAAATCATTAACTAATTTATAAAAAAATAAAATCAATAGTTGAATTTTTATAAATTTTAAGATATATTAAAATAAGTTTAGAAAAAGAGGTAAAATAGATGTATTTAAAAAGACTAGAAATGTATGGATTTAAATCTTTTGCTGATAAAACAGTTTTAGATTTTATGCCAGGAGTTACTACTGTAATTGGACCAAATGGATCTGGAAAAAGTAATATATCAGATTGTATTAGATGGATTTTAGGTGAGCAAAGTATGAAAGCTTTAAGAGGTGCAAAATCTGAAGATATTATTTTTGCTGGGACACAAAATAGAAAATCTTTAGGTTTTGCAGAAGCATCTTTAGTTTTTGATAATCAAGATGCAAAGCTTCCAATAGAGTATACAGAAGTTACTATAACAAGAAGAATTTATAGAAGTGGTGAATCTGGATATTTTATTAATAAAACACCTTGTAGACTTAAAGATATATTAGAAATATTTATGGATACTGGAATTGGAAAAGATGGATATTCAATAATTGGACAAGGAAAAATAGATGAAATTTTGAGTAATAAATCTGAAGATAGAAGAAATATTTTTGAAGAAGCTGCAGGAATTGTAAAATACAAAAATAGAAAAATCGAATCTGAAAAAAAATTAGAGCAAACAAAATTAAATTTATTAAGAATAAATGATATAGTAACTGAAATAGAATCTAATATTGAGCCACTAAAGCTTCAATCTGAAAAAGCTAGAAAATTTTTAGATTTAAGAGAAAATTTAAAAAATATAGAAATTGGTTTATTTTTATATAATATAGATGATTATAAATTAAAAGTTCAAGAAATATTAAAAAATGTTGATGTTTTTGAGACTCAAAAAGTAAAAGAAGAAGAGAAATTAAAAAATCTTATAGATGAAAAAGATGAACTAAAAGAAAATTTTGATAAATTATTAGAGCTAATTGAAGAAACTCAAAGATTAAATTTTGAAAGTTCGAATAAAAAAGAACAACTAAATAGTGAAATAGGAATATATAATGAAAGAATTTCAAATAATAAAGAAAATTTTGAAAGACTTGAAAATGAAATAAAAGATTTACAAGAGTTAAATAAATCACTAGATGAAGAGAGTAAACAGAAACTTGCAAAAAAAGATAGATTATTAGATAATAAAGAAAAATTTGAAAAAGAGCTAAAAGAAAAAGTTGATGAATTTGATAAATTTTCTAAAACTATGAATGAAAAAGAATTAGAAATTGAAAGTAAGAAGGAAATAGTACAAAAGAATACAGATGATAGATATGAATATGTGGCTCAAATAAATGGTGAAAAGGCTAATAAAGAAAATTTGATAAAAAGAGAAAATCAAATTAATAAGGAAGTAAATGATACTGTATCAGAACTTGATAAACAAAGAACCATAAAATCTGATAAAAGTAATGCTTTTTATGAATTGGAAGCTAAAAGAAATAATCTATTAAAAACAGTTGAAGCTTTAAAAGAAAAAAATACTGAAAGCGATAAAAAAATTAAAGAATATACAGATACTATAAATAATCTTCAAAATGATTATAGAATAAAAGAAACAAGATATAAATTTTTAGTAGAAACCGAACGAGAAAAAGAAGGATATAATAGAACTGTTAAAGAACTTTTATTAGCTATTGAAAAAAATAGCAATTTAAAAAAAGGAGTTCATGGAGTTTTAGCAAATCTTATTACAGTAGCAGATGAGTATAGTACAGCAATTGAAATGACTCTTGGAAGTAGTATACAAAATGTTGTTACAGATACTGAAGATACAGCAAAAAAATTGGTAAATTATTTAAGAGAAAATAAATTAGGTAGAGCTTCATTTTTGCCTATAAGTTCAATGAAAGGGCAAAAAATTTCAAAAGTAAATTCAAATGGAATAGATGGCTTTATTGGTATTGCTTCAGATTTGATAAGCTTTGATAAAAAATATGAACAAATAATTTTTAATTTATTAGGTAGAACTATTATTGTAGATAATATGGATACAGCGATTGCAATATCAAAATTAAACTCTTATTCATTTAAAGTAGTAACACTTGAAGGAGATGTTATAAATCCTTCTGGTTCTATTACAGGTGGTTCTGTAGCTAAAAAAACAGTTAATTTACTTGGAAGAGGAAATGAAATAAAGAGCTTAGAAAAAGAATTAAAAGATCTTAGTAAAAAAATAGAAGAATTAACAGAAGAAAAAGAAAAATATGAAGATACTGTAAAAGAATCTTTTAAAGAATTTGAAGAAAATCAAAAACAATTACAAGAATTTGAAATTACATATGCTACAGAAAAACAGCAAATGAATAATATAGAATTAGAAATTCTAAAATTAGAAGCAAAACTTGCAAAATTAAGGGAAGAAGATTTAGCAGAGCTAAAAAAAGAAAAAGAAGAATCTGATAATAATAAGCAAGAACTAGAGAAAAAAGTAGAAAAAATTGATGAAGAAAATGAAAAATTAACCAAAATTATTACAGAATTTTCAGAAGCAAATAAAGATACTCAAAAATATATAGATGATTTAAACTTTGATATAACAAATTTAAAAGTATCTGTATCATCATTTGATGAGAGTGAACTTTCTATAGCAGAAATGTTAGAAAGAATTGAAAATGAAAAAAATAATAATATAAATGGTATAAATTCTAAAAAAGAATTAAAAGAAAAAATATTAAATGATAATAAAGACTTAGAAGAAAAAATTGAAAAAGTAAAACAAGATATAAAAGATTTAGAAGATAATGTATTACATAGTGATGATAAAGTTGAGAAATTAAAAGAAGAAAGAGAAGCTAAAAAAGAAAAAATTTCAAAATTAGAGCAAGAAATATTAGAATTACAAAATATTATAGAAGATATAAAAAATCAAGTTTCAAAACAAGATTTAAAGAAATCAAAATATGAATTAGAACTTGAACAGATTATAAATAAAATGTGGGAAGAATACGAACTTACACCAAATAATGTTACAGATTTTGTAAAAACTAATAATCCAAACGAAGACCAAAAAAGAGTAAATGATTTAAGAAGTGAAATAAAAGAATTAGGAAATATAAATATAGATTCTATTGAAGAATACAAAGAACTTAAAGATAGATATGATTTTTATAGTGAGCAAAGATTGGATTTAGAAAGTGCAAGTAGTAAATTAAAAAAAGTAATTCAAGATATGACAGATACTATGAAAAATCAATTTGAAAAACAATTTAAAATTATAAATAAGAATTTTTCAGAAACATTTACAGAGTTGTTTGGCGGTGGAAAAGCAGAACTAATATTAGAAGATAAAAACAATATATTAGAATGTGGAATTGATATACAAGTTCAACCACCAGGAAAAAAACTTCAAAATATGCTATTATTATCTGGAGGAGAAAGAGCATTTACAGCAATTGCTTTATTATTTGCAATTTTAAAGATAAATCCATCTCCATTTTGTGTTCTAGACGAAATAGAAGCAGCTCTTGATGATGTTAATGTATATAGATTTGCTGAATATTTAAAGAAATTCTCAAATGAAGTTCAATTTTTAGTTATAACACATAGAAAAGGTACAATGGAGATTGCAGATACTGTTTATGGAATTACAATGGAGGAAAAAGGAATTAGTAAATTGTTGTCTATGAAGCTATCATAAAATTAAAAAATATATGCTTGATAAATGAATTGATATGAAAAATGCAGAAATTTGAAGAAAAAAAATGGAAAAAAGAGGATTGGTTAAAATTACTAATCCTCTTTTGCATATTTTAAGAATTATTGGAATATAATATTACTAACATAAAAAAAATACGTTTGAAAATCAAAAATAATTGTAGTATAATAGCTAAGCGTGGTACAGAATTGACTTAAAAGGAGAGTGGATTTTATTCTAGGGAAATATATATTACACTATACTAAAGATGCTTTAAAAGCCCTAAAATTTGTTATAATTGCTACTGTAATTATTATTGCTATTATTGCTTTAAAATATAAGCCTGTATATGCAGTAACAATTTCAGGTAAGACAATAGGATATGTTGAAAATAAAGAAAGATTGGAAAAGAAAATTGATAAATTTTTAAATCATACAGAGGGGCCAATTGCTTTTATTGAAGCAACAATAAATCCTGAGTACAATTTGATTCTTGCAAGTAGAACTACAAAAACTGTTGATGAACAAATATATGCAAAAGTAAAAGATACTGCAGTAACCACATATAAAACTTATGCAATAACAGTTAATGGAGAACAGAAAGCAAAAGTAGATACTCAATCTCAAGCAGAAGAAATTGTAAATAAAGTTAAAGCTGGTGTACAACAAGAAGTTAATTTAGATTTAGCAATTACAGAAGTATTTGAAACTAATTATTCAGTATCAAGTACTGATGAAGCTTTATCTACATTAAATATAATAAAAGATGAAAAAATTGCAGCTTATGAAAAAGCTAAGGCAGAAGAAGCAGCTAGAAAAGCTGAGGAGGCTAGAAAAAAAGCTGAAGAAGAAGCTGCCAAGGCTAGAGCTAAAGCTGGAACAGTTAATACTTCTATAAATGTAAGTTATGGAAATGAGCCAATACAAATTGCATTTATCCAACCTGTTAGTGGAACTATTAGTTCAAGATTTGGAGTTAGAAGCTCAATAAGATCTTCTGTTCATACAGGACTAGATATTGCAACACCAAAAGGTACTCCAATAAAAGCTGCAGCTAGTGGTGTAGTTACTTTTGGAGCTATGAAGGGTGCATATGGTAATTTAATAGTTGTACAACATTCAGATTCAATTCAAACATATTATGCACATTGTAATAGTATTGCTGTTTCACCAGGTCAAGCTGTTGAGCAAGGTGATATAATAGGTTATGTTGGAACAACAGGAAATTCAACAGGACCACATTTACATTTAGAAATAAGAATAAATGGAGTGGCGCAAAACCCTCAAAATTATTTATATCAGTAATTAAAAACAAGATTTTAAAATGTATTAAAATCTTGTTTTTTTTATTCAGTAAGAATGTTCTTAAGTAGATAGATAGGCTGAATAAAAGCATTGAAAATTAAAAAATTAATTTTCAATATAATCTTAGCTCTAAAAATAATTGACATATTAAACATACTCTTATATAATTTTAATCAAATAAAAAAAGGAGGAAAGTAGTATGCCAACAAAACTTGTTCAAGCAGAATTAGTAAAAAAACAAAAATTAATAACTAATATTTTTAAATTTTCTATTTTTTCAAAAGAATTAGTATCATGTGCAAAGCCAGGTCAATTTTTAGAAATTAGAGTTTCTAATGATTTAGTTCCTTTTTTAAGAAGACCAATTAGTATACATAGCATAGATAAGGAAAATAATATTATTGAATTTATTTTTCAAGTAAAAGGAAAAGGTACAGAAATTTTATCTAGTAAACAAATAGGAGATAATATTGATATACTTGGACCTTTGGGAAATGGAACTTTTGATTTAAAAGATTATAAAAATGTAGCAGTAATAGGAGGAGGTATAGGTGTTTTTCCTTTATATGAGCTTGTAAAATCTTCTCCTAAAGATGTAGAAACAAATACTTATTTAGGTTTTAGAAATAAAGAATTAGTTACTTTAGAAAATGAATTTAAAGAGGCTAGTTCTTATTTTATATTAACAACAGATGATGGAAGTTATGGAGAAAATGGATTCGCCATAGATTATTTAAAAAAAGATATAGAGAAAAAGAATATAGAAGCTATTTATGCATGTGGTCCAATGCCTATGCTTAAAGCTGTTAAAAAACTTTCAGAAGAAACAAAAATACCGGCATATCTTTCTTTAGAAAAATTAATGGGATGTGGAGTAGGAGCTTGTCTTGGATGCAATGTTATGAATGTAAAAAAAGGTTCATATGATAAGGTTTGTAAAGATGGCCCAGTATTTTTAGCAGAAGATGTTGAAATATAGGAGGAGTTTATATTATGAATACACAAATAAATTTTGCAGGAATTAAAATGAAAAATCCAGTAACAGTTGCATCTGGAACTTTTGGATACGGAAGGGAATATAGTGAAATTTTTGATTTAAGTAAACTTGGTGCAGTTATAACAAAAGGAACATCTTATAAACCAAAAATGGGAAATAAGAATCCTAGAGTTTGCGAAACAACAGCTGGAATGTTAAATGCTATAGGCCTAGAAAATCCAGGTGTTGATTATTTTATTGAAAATGATTTACCTTTTTTAAAGAAGTTTGATACAGCAATAATAGTTAATGCTTTTGGAGGTACAGGAGGTACTATTCAAGATTATGTTAATGTTTGTGAAGTATTAAATAAATTAGATATTGATGGTGTAGAACTTAATTTATCATGTCCTAATGTAAAAGCTGGTTGTTTGGCTTACGGAACTACATACGAGGGAGTAAAAGAAATAACTACTGCAGTTAGAAAGGTTTTAACAAGTAAACCACTTATTATAAAGCTTACTCCTAATATTACAGATATAACAATTCCAGCAAAAGCTGCAGAGGATGCAGGAGCTGATGCAATTTCATTAATAAATACATTAACAGCAATGAAAATTGATATAAATACTAGAAAACCAATTTTAGCTAATAATACAGGAGGATTATCTGGTCCAGCTATAAAACCAGTTGCAGTTAGAATGGTATATCAAGCATCTAAAGCTGTAAAGATTCCAGTTATGGGGTTAGGTGGTATAATGAATGGTGATGATGCAATAGAATTTATGCTAGCAGGAGCATCTTGTATATCAATAGGTGCTGGAAATTTTGTAGATCCTTTATGTAGTATAAAAACAATTGAAGGTATAGAAAATTATATGAAAAAATACAATATAGAAGATATAAATGAAATTATCGGTGGAGTTCAAATGAATTAAAATACTGTTGATTTTTTAACAAATTTATAGTATTATAAAAAAAGTAAAACTAAAAAAAGGAGAAAAATATGGAAGAAATATTAATTTTTGGACATAAGAATCCAGATACAGATTCAATTTGTTCAAGTATGGTAAAACAAATATTAAATGAAAAAAATGGAAAAAACAACTCAAAAGCAGTTAGAATTGGAAATATTAATAAAGAAACAGAATTTGTTTTAAATTATTTAAAAACTGAAGCTCCAGAATTAGTAGAAAAAATTGATGATGGACAAAAAGTTATATTAGTAGATCATAATGAATTTGGACAAAGTGTTGATGGTATAGAAAATGCAAAAATAATTGGTGTTGTTGATCACCATAGAATAAGTGATTTTAAAACATCAGAACCTTTATATTATACTTCTAAACCTTATGGATGTACTGCTACAATACTATATCAAGATTTCAAAGCTAAAGATTTAACTATAGATAAAAAAGAAGCTGTTTTAATGGCTAGTGCAATAATATCTGATACTCTTTTATTAAAATCACCTACAACAACTAAACATGATAAGATTGCCTTAGAAAATCTTGCAAAAATTGCTCAAATAGATGTTGAATCTTATGGATTAGAAATGTTAAAGGCAGGAACTGATTTAAGTTCTTTTTCAATAGAAGAAATTTTAAATTTAGATGCTAAACAAGTTTCAATAAAAGATGTAAAAACAATTGTTGCACAAGTTAATACTGCATCAATTGCAGATGTTATGAAAAAGAAAACAGAATTAGAAGCTGGAATAAATAATATAATAGATGAAAAAGGAATAGATTTATTTGCATTTTTAATTACAGATATAATAAATAGTAATTCACAAGTTATAGCATTAGGAAAAAATGCTAGTTTAATAGAAAAGTCTTATGGAGTAAAACTTGAGGATAATACTGCGCTTTTAAAAGGTGTAGTATCTAGAAAAAAACAAGTTATTCCAATATTAACAGAAAATGCATAAATTATAAAAAAGCAACTATAAAAAATGGTTGCTTTTTTTGGGTATGACTGGCCTGTCATAAATCTAGTGTGAAAGTTCTAATAGGCAAATTTGTAGCGAACTTGATTAATAAATTATTATAAAAAATAAATATTGAAAATTATAATTGATTATATTTAAATTATTTACTATGCTAATTTAGTGTGATATAATATGAAAAATTATGAAATTTTAGGCAAGAAGCATAATGAAAATAATGCCTATGGAGATGATCTTTTGAAAACTAAAAAATGCATTATATGGTTATTTATAATAATTTTTATTATTTTTGCAATATTATTTTCAAGAAGTAATAAATTGATTTTCGAAGATAAATACAAAATTTATAATAGAAATTATTTTTTAGAATATTCTACTGATGGAAAAGTAGGAGTAGTAGATAAAACTGGAAAAGAAATAATACATACAATTTATTCAGAAATTTATATTCCAAATCCAGAAAAAGATGTTTTTATTTGTAATGTAGATGAAAACAATTATGAGATTATAAATTCAAAAGGCGAAAAATTATTTGAAGGTTTTAATAATATTTCAGCTTTAATTACATCAGAAGAAAACCTGGAACTAGAAAAAGAAGTTTTAAAGTATGAAGAAAATGGAAAATATGGTTTAATTGATTTAGATGGGAATATAATTGTACAAGCTACTTATGATTCAATTGAAAGTTTAAAATCTAAACCAGGAAAGCTTTTAGTAGAAAAAGATGAGAATTTTGGTGTTCTAGATAGCAGAGGAAATGAGATTATTCCAACAGAATATGCAAGTATTGTTGGAGATAATTATTCTACTCAGGAAGATGGTTATACAAAAACGGGTTATATTGTAAAAAAGAAAACAGATGAGGGTTTGCTAAGTGGATATATTAGTTCGTCAGGAAAACTTCTTTTAAAACCAGAATATGAATTAGTTGAAAGAATTTTTAATTATAATGATAAAGAAAATATTTACTTAATTGAAATGAAAGCTGGAAAAAAAGGTGTATATAAAAATAAGAAGCAAATAATAGAAAATTTTTATCAATCAATTTTATTTTCTTCAAGTTCAAATATAATTGTTGCAAAAACAACGAAAAATAATACTTTTTATAATTTAGATGGTAAACAAATTTTAGATGATAAATATGAAGAATATTCTTTAGCAGGAAAGTATATTTTGGTTAAAAAGAATGATACCAAAAAGCTTTATGATACAAATGGAAATTTTATAACTAATCCATCTTATAAAAGTATTGAGAATACATCAAATTCTAATTATTTTATAACAATTGATGATAATAATTATTATAGTATAATGAATAAAAGTACAGTTATAAAAGATAATTATATAAATTTAAAATATGCATATGATGATTATTTTATTTTTACAACACAAGAAAATAAAGTTGGTGTTTTAAATGTATGGTCAGGAGTAGTAGTACCTGCTGAATATGATAGTATTTTAAAAATATATAATATAGATTGTTTAGAAGCTAAAAGAGGAAATGAAACTGATATTTATTCAAAAGATATGAAAAAAATATCCACAATAAGTGATGCAATTGTGGAAAACATAAAGGATAAATATGCTGTAGTATATTCAAATGATAATATTATATATTTATCATTTGATGGTAAACAAATTTCCAATACTGAAATTTTTGATAATAAATTATATGCGGTAAAGCAAAATGATAAATGGGGATTTCAAGATAAAAAAGGCAATATAATAGTTGAATGTAATTATGATATTGTAACAGAATTAAATACTTATGGTTTTGCTGGAATAAAAAAAGATGGTAAATGGGGAGTAATAGATGAAGAAGGAAATATTATAGTAGAACCAAAATATGAATTAGATACATATTATTTTCCAAGTTTTTTAGGAAAAACATATATAGAAGAAACTGAAAATATACATTGTATAAAATTAGAAGATTAGTTTTATATTTTAAAACAACTAATTTATAAAACTATATAAAAAAACTTGATAAAACAAATATATATGATATAATCTAACAGAAATGAATATTAGGAGGAAATTATTTCATGAAATATAAGAGAATTCTTTTAAAATTAAGTGGTGGCGCTTTAGGTGGAGCTAATAACGAAAACTTCAATAAAGAAAAATTAGAGGCCATTACAGATCAAATAATAGAAGCTAGAAAAAATGGAATAGAAGTAGCTGTTTTAATTGGAGGCGGAAATATTTTTAGAGGTAGAACAGCAGAAGAATGGAATATAGAAAGAGTTGAAGCTGACAATATTGGAATGATGGCTACAATAATAAATAGTTTAATGTTAAGAGGAGCATTAACTTGCAAAACACAGGAGGATGTTAGAGTTATGACAGCAGTTTCTATTCCTCAAGTTGCAGAACCATATATTAGACTTAAAGCAAAAAAACATTTAGAAAAAGGAAGAGTTATTATTTTTGGAGGAGGACTTGGTCAACCTTTTATAACAACAGATTATCCTTCTGTACAAAGAGCTATTGAAATTGATGCAGATATAGTATTAATGGCAAAGAGTGGAGCAAATGGTGTATATACTGCAGATCCAAAGAAAGATAGTAATGCAAAAAGATTTAAAAATATTACTTATGAAGATGTAATAAGCCGAAATTTACAAGTTGCAGATCAAACTGCTTTTGTTCTTGCAAGAGATTATAATATGCCACTATATGTATTTGATTTTGATGAAAAAGATGCTATTAGTAAAATATGTAGAAACGAAGAAATTGGTACATATATTGGAAGTGATTGTAAAACAGAATTATATTAAAATAAAAGCTTTCCTATATTTTAGGAGAGCTTTTTGTGCCCCAGAGGGACGTAGAAAGTGGGGCAAAATTTCCGTTCCCTTGTCCCATTATTTTTATGTTTCAATTTGTTGAGTATTGAAATTTAATGTAAAAAATGGTAATATTAGTAGAAGTTAGATTAAAAATATGAGCTTAATTTTTTTAAGCTTTGTTTTTTCGTTAGAAAGGAAATTTTAATATGTATGAAAGTTTTGGAATAGCAAATAATTTGGAAAAATTAGCAATAGAAACAGAAGAAGAACTAAAAGATATTTTTAAGGATATTGAAAAAAGATGTACAATAAATTCTATGAAGGTTTTATCAGCTTTTCAAAATAATAAAATATCAGATATGCATTTTGGTAGCACAACAGGGTATGGTTATAATGATATAGGTAGAGATACTATAGAAAAAGTATTTGCAGAGGTTTTTAAAGCTGAGGATAGCTTAGTTAGAACTCAATTTATATCTGGAACGCACGCAATAACTGTATGTTTATTTGCACTTTTAAGACCAGGAGATACTTTGCTAAGTATTTGTGGAAAGCCTTATGATACTTTAGATAAAGTTATAGGATTAGTAGAAAATGAAAGTTCATTAAAAGCATATAAAGTAAATTATGAACAAATTGATTTAGTAAATAATGATTTTGATATTCCTAAAATTGTAGATAGAGTAAAACAAGGTAATGTTAAACTAATAGAAATCCAAAGATCAAGAGGATATGATTTAAGGCATAGTCTAACTATTGATAAAATAGAGAAAGTTATTAAAGCTATAAAGGAAGCAAATAGTGAAGTAATAATTATGGTAGATAATTGTTATGGTGAATTTGTTGATGAAAAAGAACCAATTGAGCTAGGAGCAGACATAATGGTTGGATCTTTGATAAAAAATTTAGGTGGAGGATTAGCACCAAATGGAGCTTATATTGTAGGAAAAGCAAAGTTGGTTAATTTAGCTGCAGAAAGATTAACATCACCAGGACAAGGAAAGGAAGTAGGACCTACATTAGGGATAAATAAAAATATTCTTCAAGGTTTGTATATGGCACCGTCAGTTGTTGCTAGCAGTTTGAAAACTGCAGTTTTTACTAGTAAAATGTTAGAAAAATTAGGATATAATGTACAACCAAAATGGAATGAGAGAAGAGCAGATATTGTTCAAACAATAGAGTTTGGAAATGAAGATGATTTAGTGAAATATTGTCAAGGAATTCAAGCAGGTTCTGCAATTGATTCAAATTCTGTTCCAATGCCTTGGGATATGCCAGGATATAATGATAAAGTTATAATGGCTGCAGGAGCTTTTACAATGGGATCATCAATAGAGCTATCTTGTGATGCACCAATTAGACCTCCTTATGTAGCTTTTCAACAAGGTGCACTTACATATGAATATGGGAAATTAGGAGTATTAAAAGCTATTCAAAATATAAAAATTATAAGAAAGGAGATTATAATGCAAAAAGTTGTTATACTTGCTAGTAATAATAAAAATAAATTAGAAGAAATATCAAAAAAACTAGCAGAATTTGATATAAAAGTTATTTCTCAAAAAGAAGCTGTAGGAGATATAGAAGTAGAGGAAACAGGTATAACTTTTTCAGAAAATGCTATTTTGAAAGCAGAGCAAATATTTAAGCTAACAGGGAGGCCAGTTATTGCTGATGATAGTGGATTAGCAGTAGATTATTTAAATGGTGCTCCAGGAGTATATTCAAATAGATTTGCTGGTCCTAATGCAACAGATGATGATAGAATAAAAAAGATTATTGAAGCTTTAGAAAATGCAAAAGATGAAGAAAGAACAGCTAGATTTATTTGTTCTATTTGTTATATAGATGAAACCGGTAAAAAGCATATTTTTGAAAATTCGTGCGAAGGAACTATAGCAAAAGAAAAACATGGAAATAATGGGTTTGGATATGATCCAATTTTTATGGTTGGAGATATAAGTTTTGCTCAAATGAGTAAAGAAGATAAAAATAAAATTAGTCATAGAGGAAAAGCTATTGCGGATTTTGTTAATTTTATTAGAGAGCAAGAAAGGAGCGCTAATTAGATGATAAAAAAACTTATAAAGTCAATTAGAGAATATAAATTAGCAACATTTTTAACACCATTCTTTGTTGCTTTAGAAGTTATATTAGAAGTCGCTGTACCATATTATATGGCCAAGCTTATTGATGAGGGTATTTATAAAGCATCTATGCCAGATATAGTACGAATAGGAATTATTTTAATTATATTTACAATATTATCTTTAGCATTTGGATCTTTATCAGGAATGTTTGCTGCAAAAGCAGGAAGTGGATTTGCAAAGAATTTAAGAAAAGATTTATATTATAAAGTTCAAAATTTTTCTTTTACAAATATTGATAAATTTAGTACATCAAGTATAGTTACAAGGCTTACTACAGATGTTACAAATGTTCAAAATTCGTTTCAAATGATTATAAGAGGTGCGGTTAGATCACCATTTATGCTTATATTTTCTTTATTTATGGCAATAAAAATAAATAAAAAAATGTCTATAATTTTCTTTTTATTAATTCCTGTAGTTGGTATTATTTTATTTGTTATTTCAAGGCTTGCAATGCCAATATTTAATGAAGTATTTAGAAAATATGATGACTTAAATAATATTGTTGAAGAAAATACATCTGGAATGAGAGTTGTAAAATCATTTTGTTTAGAGGATGAAGAAGAAAATAAATTTAAACAAAAATCTGATCAAATATTTAAATTATTTTCAAAAGCAGAAAGAATATTAGCTTTTAATTCACCAACAATGCAACTGGCAATGTATACAAGTATGATTTTAATTTCATGGATTGGTGCTAGAATTATAGTTTTATCAAATATGACAGAACTAACTACTGGTGAACTTTCTAGTTTGATTACATATGCTATACAAATATTGTTTTCAATTATGATGCTTACAATGATATCAGTTACTATTACAATATCAATTGCTTCAGGAAAAAGAATATGTGAAGTATTAGATGAACAACCAACAATAAAAAATAATGAT
The DNA here is from genome assembly GCA_947630235.1 of uncultured Clostridia bacterium. GTDB lineage: Bacteria > Bacillota > Clostridia > TANB77 > CAG-508 > Scatovivens. The sequence continues at coordinate 2,934 of CANRGN010000015.1, read as the reverse complement.
AATCCTATAAATGAAGTAAAAAATGGAGAAATTGAATTTAAAGATGTTGCATTTAGTTATATTGGGAAAAAAGATAAAGAGGTTTTGAAAAATATAAATATAAAAATAAATTCTGGTGAAACAATAGGTATTATTGGAGGAACTGGTGTTGGAAAATCATCTTTAGTAAATTTAATTCCAAGATTATATGATGTTACTGAAGGAGAGCTTTTAGTAGCTGGAGAAAATGTAAAAAATTATGATATAAAAACTTTAAGAGATGCAGTTTCATGTGTATTACAAAAAAATGTATTATTTTCTGGTACAATAAAAGAAAATCTTAGATGGGGAAATGAAAATGCAACAGATGAAGAACTTTATGAAGCTTGCAGATTAGCACAGGCTGATGGATTTATAAATGAATTCCCTGATAAATATGATACATATATTGAGCAAGGTGGAACTAATGTATCTGGTGGGCAAAAGCAAAGATTATGTATTGCTAGAGCATTAGTAAAAAAGCCAAAAATTTTAATTTTAGATGATTCAACATCTGCTGTTGATACTAAAACAGATAAACTTATTAGAGATGCTTTTAATAATAAAATTCCAGATACTACTAAAATAATAATAGCACAAAGAATTTCTTCTGTAGAAGATTGTGATAAAATAATAGTTATGGGTCAAGGAAAAATAGATGCTATTGGAACACATGATTATTTATTAAAAAATAACAAAGTTTATAAAGAAGTTTATGAATCTCAAACAAAAGGAGGTAATGCAGATGAGTAAAAAGATGCAAGATAAACGACCTCAAATTAATATGAATACTGTAAAACGTTTATTAAAACTTATTACTCAAACTTATAAAAAAAGATTAGTACTAGTATTTATATGTTTGTTAATTAGTTCAGTTGTTTCTGTATGTGCACCTCTATTTACAAAAACAATTATAGATGATTATATAATGCCATTATTAACTGTAGAAAATCCTAGTTTTGATGGTTTAAGAAATTTAATTTTATTTATGTGTGCAATTTTTATAACAGGTGTAATTACAACATTTATATATAATAGAATAATGGTAGTAATAGCTCAAGGTACTTTAAAAAATATAAGAGATACTATGTTTACAAAAATGCAAAAATTACCAATTAAATATTTTGATACTAATTCACATGGTGATGTAATGAGTCATTATACAAATGATGCAGATACTTTAGAGCAAATGATTTCTCAAAGTTTACCTCAGCTTATATCTTCTGTTTTATCTATAATGGCTGTAATTATATCAATGTTAACATTAAGTATTCCACTTACAATTTTCATTTTAGTTTTTGTTGTAATAATGCTTAGAGTTACAAAATCTATTACAAAAAGAAGTGGTACTTATTTTATTAAGCAACAAGAAACTTTAGGAAAAGTAAATGGATATATTGAAGAAATGATTAATGGTCAAAAAGTTGTTAAGGTATTTAATTATGAAGAAAGAGCCAAAGACGCTTTTGATAAATTGAATGAAGAATTATACGATAATATGGTTAAAGCAAATAAATTTTCAAATATTTTAATGCCAATTTTGAATAATTTAGGAAATTTAGAATATGTATTAGTAGCAATTCTTGGAGCATATTTAGCAATAACTGAAATGGTTCCAGGACTTACAATAGGTGTTATAGCTTCATTCTTAGCTTTAACTAGAAGCTTTAATCAACCAATAAAAAATGTTTCTAATCAAGTTAATATGATAGTTATGGCTATAGCTGGTGCAACTAGAATATTTGCTTTAATAGATGAAGAACCAGAGGTAGATGATGGATATGTTACTTTAGTAAATGCAATTATTGATGATAAAGGAAATATTACAGAGTCTAAAGAGAGAACTGGAAAATGGGCATGGAGGCATCAACATCATGATGGAAGACTTGAATATATTGAACTTAAAGGATATATAGAATTAGAAAATGTAGATTTTGGTTATGAGGAAAATAAACAAATTTTACATGATATTTCATTATATGCAAAACCTGGTCAAAAGATAGCTTTTGTTGGAGCAACAGGTGCAGGAAAAACTACTATAACCAATTTAATTAATAGATTTTATGATGTAGAAGATGGAAAAATTAGATATGATGGAATAAATATTAATAAAATTAAAAAAGAGGATTTAAGAAAGTCTTTAGGCTTGGTATTACAAGAAACCAATTTATTTACAGGTACAATAAAAGAAAATATAAAATATGGTAATTCTGATGCAACTGATGAAGATGTTATAAATGCTGCAAAAATTGCTAATGCTCATGAATTTATATCAATGCTTCCAGATGGATATGATACTATGCTTACTCAAAATGGAAGTCAATTATCTCAGGGGCAAAGACAGCTTCTTTCTATTGCAAGGTGTGCAATAAATAATCCTCCAGTTATGATATTGGATGAGGCAACATCTAGTATTGATACTAGAACTGAGAAATTGGTTCAAGATGGAATGGATAAGTTGATGGAGGGGAGAACGGTTTTTGTAATTGCACATAGACTTTCAACTGTTAGAAATTCAAAGGCTATTATAGTTTTGGAGCATGGAAGGATAATTGAAAGAGGTACGCATGAACAGCTTATTGAGCAAAAGGGGCAATATTATGAATTGTATACTGGGGCTTTTGAGTTGGAGTAGTTTTATTAAAGGGCGATTGTAAATCGCCCTTTAATGTTTATTTGTTTATTTATTTATATTTTAGCACAGACGGGGGCCAGATATGGAGTATATATATTTATTTTGTTGGCTCTACTGCCCACTGCGAACTAATTCTAAGAAATGGCTTGTTTGCCTGAGGGATTCCTTTTGGGTGGCGCCGTTTCTAAGAATTAGTAGCTTGTCGGTCCCCACATTCGTTCGCTCAACAAAATAAATATATATACTCCATATCTTACTCTATATTTTTATATATGTTTTTT
>CANRGN010000014.1 GCA_947630235.1 uncultured Clostridia bacterium | reverse complement strand
TTAGCCCAGAAGTGCCAGTAAAAAAGCCTTCTAGGCGAAGAGCAAACCACCGGTTTAACCGGTGGTTATGATTTAATCTAATATCTCTAATCCAGCAAATTTTGCCATTAAACGTTTATGTCCTACTTTTTCAAAATCTATATCTACTTTTAAATCATCGCCTTCTGTTTCTACTGTACTTATTATACCTTCACCAAATTTTTTGTGATAAACTCTTGCTCCAGAAATATATCCATCTAAATTAACTTCTTTTGCTTTAGGTTTATTCATGCTTGCTAAAAATGAATCTGCACTTCTAAATGAATAACTACTTCCTGTAGGTTTTGAGGTAAGATCTACATCTTTATATGATCTTGCTGAGCTACTAGAATATCCACCATAAGACCAATCATATCTATCATTTGATTCAAATTTTTGATTTTTCTTGCTGTCAAAATCATCATATCCATCAAGCATTTTTGGTGGTATTTCACCTATAAATCTAGATGGAGAATTACAGCTTGTTGAACCAAATATTGTTCTTTGTTTGGCACATGTTAAAAATAATCTTTCTTTTGCTCTAGTTATTCCAACATAACATAATCTTCTTTCCTCTTCAAGTTCTTTTGGCTCTCCTATTGATTTATAACCTGGAAATATTCCTTCTTCCATTCCTACTAAAAATACTACTGGAAACTCTAATCCTTTTGCACTATGTAATGTCATAAGTGTAACTGAATCCTCTAATTCTTCTACTCCATCTAAATCTGAACTTAATGTAATTCCATTTAAAAATTCTGATAAAGAATTATCTGCAGATTCCTCTTCAAATTCAATTGCAACTGTTAAAAATTCTTCTAAGTTTTCTAATCTATTTTCTGCTTCAATTGTATTTTCTAATTCTAAGGCTTTAGTATAACCAGTTTTATTTAAAGTTTGTTTTATTAAATCAGATATTTTAATTTGATCTTTTAATTGTCTTAGTTCTTCAATTGTACTTATGAATTCCCTAGTATTTGCAAAAACTCTATTTAATCCATAACTAGCTGAATCTTTTATTATATCGTACATTGAAATACCATTTGTATTTGATAATTCTTCTATTTTATCTAAGCTAGTTTTTCCTACGCCTCTTTTTGGTTCATTTATAATTCTAGATAAACTCAAATTATCATTTGTATTTTGTATTAATCTTAAATAAGCTATAATATCTTTTATTTCTTTTCTTTCATAGAACTTTAAACCACCAACAATTTTATAAGGAACATCTTCTCTTCTTAAGATATCCTCAAGACTACGAGATTGAGAGTTCATTCTATAAAGAATAGCAAAATCTGAATATTTATAATACTCTTGACGTTTTAAATGATTTATTTGATCAACAACAAAAGTTGCTTCTCTATATTCATCATCTCCCTTAAATATGTATGGTAAACATCCTTCATCATTGTCTGTCCACAATTTTTTATCATATTTTGTTTCATTATTTTTAATAACTTCATTTGCTATATTTAAAATACTTTGTGTACATCTATAATTTTGCTCTAATTTTATAATTTTTGTTCCAGGAAAATCTTTTTCAAAATTAAGAATATTTGTTATATCTGCACCTCTAAAAGAATATATACCTTGATCATTATCTCCAACAACTGTAATATTTCCAAATTTTGATGCTAAAAGAGTTACTAATGTAAATTGAGCTTTATTAGTATCTTGATATTCATCTACTAATACATATTTAAATTTATTAGAATAATATTCTAATATATCTGGGTTATCCATCATAATTTTTATAACAAAATTTATAATATCATCAAAATCTATTGCGTTATTTTCTTTTAATCTTTTTTGATATATTTTATAAATATCTGCTATTTTTTCTTTTCTAAAATCTCCCATGCTTCTTGCTGCATATTCTCCAGGTTCAAGAATTTCATTTTTTGCATTACTAATTTCATACATTATTGATTTATCTGAAAAGATTTTATCATCTAAGTTTTGAGCCTTTATAATTTGCTTTATTAAAGTTTTTTGATCTGATGTATCAAATATAACAAAAGATGTATCAAACCCTAATCTATCTATTACTTTTCTTAAAATTCTAACACAAATTGAATGGAATGTTCCCATCCATATATCTTTAGCTGAATCGCCAACTAAATTCTCAACTCTTTCTTTCATTTCATTTGCAGCTTTATTAGTAAAAGTAATTGCTAAAATTTCCCATGGTTTTACATTTTTTTCAGCTAATAAATAAGCTATTTTATGAGTTAAAACTTTGGTTTTTCCACTACCTGCTCCAGCTATTACTAAACATGGTCCTTCTGTACTTACTACCGCTTCATATTGCTTATCATTTAATCCATTTAATAAATCCATTTTATTCTCCTTCTTAAGTGAACTTATGTTTGTTATTATATAACGTGTTCTTTTTTTCGTCAATAGATTTTTGATATAAAAAAAAAATTAAAAACTATTGTCTTAAATTTAATTTATGATATAATTTAAAGGAAAAAAATATACAAAGGATGGATTTTAATGGAGAAGATTGAAAAAAAACAAATTCCAGAAAAAACTGCTGTAAAAGCCTTTATTAATGGATTTGTGTCATATGGTATAATTTTTGGTTTTTTAACCATTATATGTATTGCTACTGTTAATTGGATTTTTCATGGTTCTAATATTAATCAAGATATAAAATTTACAATAGTTACTTCTATTTTGAAAGCAATTGTAATCTTTTTTATAATTTTATTTATTTGCAGAATTAGTACTTTTGACGTTTTAAAAAACTGTAAAGTAAAAAAAGAAAATATTACTAATATAAATAAAAAAATGAAAATATTTTTTGTAATATGTGCAATTTTTTCTTTAATGATTAGTGCTCTATATCTATCTACTACATATTTAAATATGAAAAAACAATTAGATTATATATCTTCAAATAATTATAATGATTTTAAAGATACTAATACCCAAATAGCTGAAGCTCTTACTAATATAGAGATTGAAAAATCGCAAAATAATTGGTTAAAATATAAAATTTCTTTATCTATTACTGAATTTTCTATTTTATTTTCTATTTTATATTTAATATCTTATCAAAAGAAAATGATTATGTTATATAATGAAGCAACTGAACAATAGTAGACATTTTCTTATGTCAAACTGTTAAAAAATATATTGCAAAGTCCACGTTAAATTGTTCGTATGCCAATTTTGACCAAAATTGCGTACAGCTTTTACTTAAGACTAGCTACAAAAAACTTTTCAAATGAATAAAAAAAGCCTTTAAAAAGGCTTTTTTTTACGCATTTGAAAAGTAAAATTGAAAATATAATTTACTTTTTCAATTATATTGTTTTTGATAAAATTCCAATTATTATACCTATTATATTTCCAAAAGAAGAAAATCTACCTTTATATATCCTATTAGATTCTGGAATTAACTCACAAGATACTATATAAAGCATAGTTCCTCCTGCAAATGCTAGAGAAATTGAAATCCAAAATGTTGAAATATTCCCTATTAAAGCACCAAAAAAAGCTCCAATTCCTGTGGTTATTCCAGAAAGAGCTGTAAGTAAAATTGCTTTTCCTTTTGCCATTCCGCCTTGCTTCATTGGAAGCGCTATTGAAATGCCTTCTGGAAAATCATGTATTGCTATTGCTATTGCTAAAGATATGCCTAATTTTTCAGAAACTTCAAATCCAGATCCAATTGCTAGACCTTCTGGAAAATTATGTACTGCTAATCCGATTCCAATTATTATCCCTGTTTTTAAAATATTATTTGAATTATTTTTTTTCATTGTTTTATTTACTATTCCATCACATAGTATCATTCCTATAATACCCAAAAGAATTCCTATTATAACTATCCCTAAGTTTTCTAAAACTAAAGCTTCTGGAATTAAATCAAAACATATAATTGCTGTCATAAGACCTGCAGCAAATTCTAAAACAAAACTTACAATTTTATTTGTTTTAAATTTTAAATTAGCTCCAACTACTCCACCCAAAGTAGTTCCCACCATACCAAAAAACATTCCTAAACCTGTTATACTAAATAAATTTTCCAAAACAAATACCTCATATATTTTATTTCTATATAAAATATATGAGGCTAATTTAATTTTATTCTTCGTCTCCTTTTAATTTTTCAGCTCTATCTGTTGCAATTAAATTATCTATTAACTCATCTAAATCACCATTAAGGAAATTATCAAATTGGAATATACTCATTCCTATTCTATGATCTGTAATTCTTCCTTGAGGATAATTATATGTTCTTATTTTTTCACTTCTATCTCCAGAACCAACCTGTGTTTTTCTTTCATTTTTAACAGCTGAATCTTGTTTTTCTTTTTCTATTTCATATAATCTTGAACGAAGTAATCTCATTGCATATTCTCTATTTTGAACTTGAGATCTTTCTGTTTGACATTCTGCAACCATTCCTGTAGGTACATGTATTAACCTTACTGCTGAAGATGTTTTGTTAATATGTTGTCCTCCAGCACCAGATGCTCTAAAAACTTCCATTTTAATATCTGCTGGATTTAATTCTATTTCAACATCATCAATTTCAGGAAGTACAGCTACTGTAGCCGTAGATGTATGAATTCTTCCACTACTTTCTGTATCTGGAACCCTTTGTACTCTATGAACTCCACTTTCAAATTTGAACCTACTATATGCTCCTTTTCCTGTAATCATAAAAGAAATTTCTTTATATCCACCAAGCTCCGTAGCATTTTCATATACAACTTCTATTTTGAAATGTCTTCTTTCTGCATACATTGAATACATTCTAAATAAAGTTCCTGCAAATAAAGCAGCTTCTTCTCCTCCTGCTCCAGCTCTTATTTCACATATAACGTTTTTATCATCATTTGGATCTTTTGGAATTAAAAGTATTTTTAATTCTTCCTCTATTTTTGGAAGTTTTTCTTTATTTTCAACTAATTCAATTTCTGCCAATTCTTTAAGTTCAGGATCATTTAACATTTCTTTTGCTTCTTCTATAGCAGAGCTTACTTTCTTATATTCTCTATATTTATTAACTATATCTTGTATATCACTATGTTCTTTCATTAGTTTAGTCCATTCACTTTGTTTAGCAATAACTTCTGGATCGCTAATCAAAGCATTTAATTCTTCATAACGTTTTTCAACACCTTCTAATTTTTGAAACATATAAATAACCTTCCTTCCTCAAGGTAAAATTCGTTTTTTCTAAAATTTACACATATTATATTATACCTTCTTTTTCCAAAAATATCAACATTTAATATTTTAATTTTAGTAATTTTACCTGAAAATTACTCTGCTTTGTAAGGTTGTTTATATAAAAATAAGTTCATTTTTATAGAGTAGTAACAAAAAAGTAGAAGGAGTTATAGTATATCAAAACTCCTTCTACTTTTCTGTTATGGTTCTATGTCTTTCTCAAAACCTCTTTTACATAATCACATTTAATTATATAAATAAAAATAATTATAAATTTATTAAATTATAATCAATTCTATTTTTTTCAAAAATATCTATTTCTCTATTTGTACATGTAAAAATTATTATTTGATTTTTTAAAAATTGTTTTTTAAGAAATAACAAAAGATTTTCTAATCTTTGATCATCAAAATATGCAAAAGCTTCATCTAAAATTATTGGTAAACTTTCAGTGGTAATTTTTTCTAAAACAGATAATCTTAAAGATAAATAAATTTCATCTATTGTACCTATACTTAATCTTTCACAAGAAATATATTGGCCATTTTCTAATTCAACACATAATCCCTTTTCTTCATCAAAAATTAAATTAGAATATTTTCCATTTGAAACATTTTCTATTATTTTATTTAAATTTTGTGTTAAATTTGGACTAACCTTTTCTTTCATTTCTTCGTAAGCTTCACTTAAAACCTCAATTGCTAAATTATAACATGTATTTAAAGAATCTAAATCTTGCTTTTCATTTTCCATTAATTTTAAATTAGTATCAATATTTTCAAGATCTTTTATTTTACTTTCTATTTTTTCTCTTTCTAAATTTAATGTATTTATTTTTATTTTTAAATCACTTATTTGATTTAATAATAAATTTTGCTCTAATTGCAACTCATCTAATTCCATTGCAAAAATTTTTTCTATATATTTATCTTCAATTTTTCCATAATATTTTTCATGTAAATTTTCTTCGTTTTTTATAATAGAAATATTTAATCTATCACTTTTTATTTGATTTTCAAATTTTTTCTGATCTTTATTTTTCTTTAATATTTCTATTTCTTTATCTATTTTATTTTGTAACTCATCAATTTGTTTTAATTTTTCTTTAATTTCTTTATTATTTTTCATTTTTGAAAATATAATATAAAATATATTTAAAACCAATATTATTATTGTTGGAATTAAATAAAATAATTTTTTAAATGATATGTATAATGCTATATTTATAATAAAAAGAATAATTGTTATAATATAATTTAATTTATAATTTTTTTTCTGAAATCTAATATTTTGTTTTGCCCTTAAATCAATTTTGTTTTTTAAATCTGCAATTTTATTATCATATTCTTCTTCTAATTTTTTTCCAAAATCAACTTCTGCAAATTGAATTTTTGAACCTTCAAGATATGCTTTCATATCTTGGATTAAATTTAATTTATTATTTAAATAATTTAATTCTTTTAAATTATTATTTTCTTCATTATATATATCTTCTAATTGTATATTTGAATCTTTTAATTCTAATTTTTGGGCTTCTAATTCTAATATTTTTTGGTTAATTTTATTAATTGGTTTTTGAGTAGATCTAGTAGAACCAATTACATCATTTTGTTGTTTTTTTATTTTTTCTATTGTTTTATTATACGAAATATTTTCATCTCCAGATGATATTAAATTTGTTATTTTTTGAATTATATTACTTTGACTAATTTTATCTAATTTAACATTTTTTTGAGATGCAAATGCTGTATCTAAAAATAATTTTTCGTCAATACCTGTTTGTTCTTCAAAAAACAAATTTCCTTTATTTTTATCTATTAAAAATTTAGAGGATATATCATTTTTACTTTTATCGTATATTATTGCATCTTTTTTATTAAAATCTCTAAATATTTCATATTTTTCTCCATTATCTAGAATATAACTAATTTTACCCGAATATTCTAAACCATTCCATGGATATAACTTATCATAATCTGACATATCTTTTCCATTTTTATTTTTTGACATTCCAAACATCATTCCGTATATAAATTTTTGAATAGTAGATTTTCCAGATTCATTTAATCCATAAATTATATTTATTTTATCTAATAAACTAATTTCTTTATTTATAAATTTACCAAAACCATTAATTTTTAAATGATTTAATCTCAATTTTTTCTCCTTTTCTTATGTTACTCCATTGCTTCTAATCCTATTTCTATTGCTTTTTGTATTTCTTCATCTGTATAAAATCCTTGATTTTTCTTTTCCAATAGTTTTCTAACAAAAATGCCTTTTATGGTATTTTCTTTACAAATTTCTTCTAAGTTGTAGGCTAAAACGGTTTCATCTTTTATTTTTATAATATTCTGATTGTCTATTAAATACATTAAATCTTTTGTATTTATAACAAATTTACGTTTTCCTTTTAAAATTATCTTGTAGAAATTATAATTTTCAAGATATAAAGTTGTTAGGTATTCTATTAACTCATCTTGAGACCTAATATTGCTAATATCTACTTCTAATTCTATAAATTTTCTATTATCAATTTTCTCAAAATCTAATTTAATATTTTTTCCTTCTACTTTTCCAACAATCATACCATGATCCCCTAGTTCATCAAAACCTAAAGCTATTAAAGAACCAGGATATATTATTTTTTTATCTTTATTATAATTTGTTTTATGAATATGCCCTAAAGCTATATAATCAAAGCCTAATGACTTTAATTTATTTTCTGAAATTGGATTATATGAATAACCATTAATATCACTTACTCCATTTAAATCTGAATGCATTATTAAAATTTGAGGTTTATCTTTCTTTTGTAAAGTAAAATTATTAAAAACATTATTATTCATATAAAAATTTTCAAATCCTAATCCATATATTTCAATATTTTCATCTTCATATTTTTCTATTTCAGATTTTTTAAAAAGCTTAACATTTTTAGCAAATTTAAAAGTATCATAAATTCCACCTTTTATATTTGGATCATGATTTCCAGGAGTAATAAAAATTTTAGTATTTGGAATTTGTTCAAATAAACTATTTATATATTCAATAGTAGATAATTTAATATATTCATTTTCATATAAATCACCTGCAATAAACAAATATTCAATATTCTCATTTTTTATATAATCTATAACTTTTTTAAAAGCTTCTCTTTGTTCTAATTTCCTTTTTTGTATAATATAATTTTCTAATTTTAAACTTGAAAAAGGAGCATCAAAATGAATATCAGCTATATGTATAAATTTCAATGGATCCACCTTCTTTAACAATTATTTTTTTGTAATTTTATCACAGAACATTTTTCTAGTCAATGTATTTTAGAAAATTTGTTCGTAAATTAATAAAAACAATAGTGGACATTTTCTTATATCAAATTGTTAAAATATTGCAAAGTCCACGTTAAATTGTTCGTGCGTTAATTTTGACCAAAATTGTATGCAATGCTTTTATTCAGCTTAGCTACAAAAAACTTTTCTACTGAATAAAAAATAGAAGTGATTTTAAATCACCTCTATTTTTTATTCATCATCTATTGAACCAAATAATTCATCAAATTTTGCTTCAAGTTCCTTTTGAATATCTACTAATTCTTCTTGTCTTTTTTTATCATCTTTTTTTTCATTTGTAGTGTTTGGTTTAGATGTATTTTCTAAAATATTAGATGTTGGTTTTTCATCATTAAAAATATCATCTAAAGATTCTAAATTATTACTTATTCCTCCTCCAGATTCCGAATCTGAAGTATAAGGATTATAAGGATTATAAGTTCTCCAAACTCCTCTTTCTACATGTAAATCATTATGATCTAATTTAAATTTATCAACAATTTTTGATGTTTTATATTTGAAATAATAATATTTGCTAGCTTTAACAGGATTTATTCCTTTTTCAAATATAATACATAAATCATTATTCATTCTTCTTAGTTCATCTGGTGTCATTAAAGCTCTTGCCGATTTATTTATACTATAACTATCACCTGTTTTCCATCCTTGTACATCTCTATTTGTACTAAAATTATCTGTTCCAATTGTTTTTTCTCCTAATGCTTTAGAAAAATACTCTACTGTTTTTTGAGAATTTGAACCTAAAAATAAATGCGTATCACAGTTACCTATTATTGTTTCATGAGCCTTCTCATAAACAGCTTCTAGCTGATCTAAGTTTTGTAGAATAACACTAAATGAAATTTTTCTACTTCTAGATGTAGAAATCTTTTTATCAAAATCTGGAATTTTTCCAATATTAGCAAACTCATCAAGAATAAAATATGTAGGTATTGGCAATGCTCCACCATTTTTATCTGCAAAATCATATAATTGTTGAATCATTTGTGAGAAGAATATTGTAAGTAAGAAATCATATGCAGTATGAGTATCTGATGATATTACATAAAGAGCAGTTTTTTTACTTGCAATATCTTGAAAATCTATAGTATCTGTAGATGTTAATTCAGCAATTGCAGGTGTATCAAATTTACCAAGTTTTGATTGTAATGTTCCAAGTACTGAACCATAAGTTTTATCTGGTAAAGTTTCTATATTTTTAAAATTTTTCCTTGCTTGACTATCAAATGGTAATTCATTTATTAAGTTTGCAAGTAAGTTATCTCCACCATTATTATTAGCAGCTCTAACTAATTCTGAACAACTAGCTAAACTCTGTTCTTCAGGAGGTCTCATTGCTTTTAAGTAATAAATTAAAGATTTTAAAAGCATTTCAGCCATATCGTCCCAAAATGGATCTGCAGCTTTTGCTCCATCACCTTGACCTTTAACTATTGTATTTGCAATAACGTCAACATCTACATCACTGGTAATATGATGTAATGGATTGTAACCATCACTATGCTCAGGACTTACTAAATTTAAAACTTTAACCTCATATCCTTGTGAATTAAAAAAGCCAGCTGTTTTATCATATAATTCACCTTTTGGATCTGTAAATACATATGAACCTAATAATTGTAAAGCATTTGGTATAACGTATGATGCTGATTTACCAGATCCAGAACCTCCGAACAACTAAAACATTAACATTTCCTCTTTTATCAACTGGTAAGTAATTTTTTTTAGCTAAAATTATACCTTTTTTATTACTTAATATTGCATATTGCTCTCCACCCTCAGACCATTTACTTGAACCATGTTCTATGTCATCATATTCATGTTTCGGAATTGCTTTATAAAATCCTATTAGAGCAGTAAAAAAATATATCAATACTACTATACTTACACTTTTCGAAAACATAGGAAAATATTTTCTTGAAAAACATGTTTGAAAAGCCTTAAATGGTGATGATATATTATTAGCCAAACTTTCATAGAAAGCTTCCCAATTATATGAATCACTCATTACTTGATTTTCACTAGATTCAATTGTGAAACCATCAACTATAGATATGGATAATGGTGAACATGCTGCAAATACAATCATAAGCATAAGTATTGCTCCAACAATCAGCTTAGCTTTTATTTTAAAATAAGCACCTCTCATTTTTTCTTTAAAATTCATAATTTTCACCTTTTCTTAAGTATTAAATTAATCTATTTTATTTCATCATTTTCTATAATAGTATTATCTGATTTCGATTGTAATTGTTGTTCTTTAAGAGCAATCTCTTCCAATTCATCTTGTCTTGCTTTTTTAGCTTTATCTCTCCTTCTTTTTATTTTTGTAGCATTTTCTGGAGTTATATCATGAGATCTGCTAATTGAAACTCCATTTTTTAAAATTTCTTCTAGATCTATAGTAAAAGAATCGGCAGAAGAAGTACTTATTGGATTTGATGAACTACCAGCACTAGATTGGTTATTTAACAAATTCTTTAAAATAACTTCATCTATATTAAATGACATACAATTTACTGCATCTAAACCAGGAAAATTTAATTCTTTTAAAGTTTTTTCCATATCAACATCACTAACTTTTTTGGTTTTGGCTTCTTTATAATTTGCTAAATTTCTATTTTTACTTCCTCCATTTGGAGTTGAAGTCTGTTCTTCCATATCTTAAAATCTCCTTTCAAATAAAAATTACTTTTTATTTTTATCATCTCTTATTTCAAAAGCAAAGTACTTTTTATAAGGTTTTAATTTGCATTTTCCTCTAACTTCATTTGCTTCTTCGTCAAAATATAAAATAGGCTTAATTTCTTCCGTTGTAACAGGATCTATAATAGATATAGGCCTTTTCATATTTGGAGTATATAAGAATTCTCTGTATTCAGTAGGTTTCTCACTATATAATGTTTTAAATGATATAGGAATTGGTTTCTTTGATAATTTTACAACATCATCTTGAAGAATTCCCATATTTACAAGTACTTTTTCCTTAGCAAATGATAATATTACAAGAGGATTTCCATTAGGAGATGGATTATCAACAAAAAAAGTTTTCCTTTTATAATCTCCAACCATTTCTTCAATATAATCTAAACGCTCTACTGTATATCTTGGAGATGTTTTTAGAAATTCTTTTTCAGTCTTATTAACTTGATATATTACAGTACTAACATCTTTTCTATCTTTCATACTGAAATATTTTCCTTGAATATTTTCTTCCATTTTTTACACTCCTTTTACAATTCATGCTTTTTCTTCTTTTGCAACGTCTACTATTTAGTTTATTATATTATATGTAAAAAAAAATGTCAATTGATTTTACATAAAGTACATATTTTTCCAAAATAATATAAAAAATAGGCTTTTTAAACCTATTTTTTATAAAAATTTTATAAATTATCTTCTTGGATTAAAATCAATTATTTTCTCCATTTTTTTAAATAATTCTTTTTGATCATCTGTTAATTTTTGTGGAATAACTATTTTGGTTTGTAATATTAAATTTCCTCTATTCCCCATAGAATTTGGGTAACCTTTGCCTTGTAATACTATTTCTTCTCCACTTTGCGTTCCTTCTGGAATAAATATCGTTACTTCTCCATCTATACCTTCAAATTTTATTTTTCTACTAAGTCCAGCTTCCCATGGAGTTAATAATAAGTCAGCTATAATATTATTTCCTTGAAGCTTAAATTTAGAAGTATCTTGAATATTTATTTTTACTAATAAATCTCCATTTCTTCCTCCTGTTAAACTTTTCTTTCCTAACCCTTTTAACCTTATTTTTTGATTATTTTGTATACCCGCTGGAATTTCTACTCTGCAACTTTTTATTTTACCAGATGAAGTTTTTAGACCCAAAGTTTTAGTAACTCCGAAAAAAAGCATCCTCTAAAGAAATTGTAATTTGTGTAGAAATATTTTCTCCCTTTATTGCATTATTTTTTATTTTAGTTTGAATTTCTGAACTACCAAAAAACATTCCCATTATTGCTTCTTTATTAGAATTAGGAGCTTTTCTTCCTATTTTATTTTTTCTTCCTATATTCATATACCAAATTCTATCGTATTTTCTTTTTGCTGTAGGATCTGATAGAACTTTATATGATTCATTTATATCTTTAAATCTTTCTTCAAATTTTATATTTCCACCATTTAAATCTGGATGATATTTTTTTGCTTGCTCTTTATATGCAGCTTTTACTTCTTGTGCAGATACTCTGTTTGTTGATAAGCCTAAAATTTTATAGTAATCTTTAAAAACCATTTTAACATCCTCCGAACTTAAAAAAATTCATATTGATTATATCACAATATTTAAGTTTGTGAATAGTTTAAAAAATTATTTTAAAAAATTATCTATTTAACAAAAAATTATATGATTTTATTGTATCTAAATGAAGTAATTTATTTTCTTCTATATTCCATTCTATTGTTCTTTTAAAAAAATATAATAATGCTTCATCTAAATCTTTTTTTGCCATATCATAGGCAATTTTGCTTTCTTCATATGTTCTATCTACCCCAGTAGCATCAGCTAAATATGTAATCTTTTCTAGTAAACTCATATTCTCTGTACCTGTAGTATGATATTTTATTGCATTACACATATCATCAGAAAAACCAAATTCTTTTCTACAAAATTCAGCTCCAGATTTAGCATGAATTAAACCAAGAGCTTTTTTCTCTATTTCATCTAACTCTACACCCAAGCTTTCTGCCTCTTTTATTTTAATTTCATTTGGTGTTTCCTTTAAAACATCATGAGCTATTCCAACTAATTTTGCCTTTTCCACATCTACGCCATAAATTTTTGCATATTCAATACATCTTTCCATAACACAAACTGAATGATAAAATCTTTTTTCAGACAATTTACTTTTTACTACATTATAAACATAATCAAAATTTTCCATAATTACACCTTATTTTATTTTTCCTTTTGCTCCTTTAATTCCATTACCTTGCATAGCTAAAATATTTTGATCATAAGAAAAAGTTAATTTTTCTCTTTCTCTATGTCTTTTTAAAGCTATATCAATCATTTCATCTAATTCTTTCTCAAAAGATTTTCCTGTTGCTTCCCATAAATAATATGATAAAGCACCTGGAATAGTATTTATTTCATTTACATACACTTTATTTTCTTTTGTATCTATCAAGAAATCAACTCTTGCAACTCCACTACATCCAAGTATTTTAAATGTTTCCTTTGCCAAAGTTTGAATTTCATCTCTTTGATTATCTGGTATATCAGCAGGAAGTTTTTTACTAGAAACCGCCATTCCTTTTTCCCCAGATAAATTTCCAGATTTAACACTTCCTTTTACTCCTTTTCCAGATTTTGATGAACTTCCCATATATTTATCAGCATAACTTAAAATTTCATCTGAAAAAATTGGTTCTTCACAAACAGATGCTTCTGAATCACATACATTTCCTAAAACAGAACAATTTATTTCTTTTAAATTTTCTACCGCTTTTTCTACAATAATTCTATCTGCAAATTCCATAGCAAAATCTATTGCTTCTTGTAATTCTACTTTGTTTTTTGCTTTTTTTATTCCAACACTTGATCCTAAATTGCCTGGTTTAACAATTAAAGGATATGTTAATTTTTCTTCAATATCTTTTACTATCTTTTCTTCATCTTTTATGTATTCCATTGTCCAAAATGAATAATAATCAACAACAGGAATTCCAGATTCTCTTAAAATCTTTTTCATTGCAATTTTATCCATTCCAACACTTGAAGCTAATATATCTGGTCCTACATATGGTATTCCTAAAAGATTAAAAAATGCTGCCATAGTTCCATCTTCGACATTTGTTCCATGAACTATTGGAAAAGCTATATCTATAGTATTTAAAACTTTTTTTCCAATAAGAGGAGCTGGGCATCTTACTACATTAACATTTTTACCATCATTTACTACAGCTACCTTATAAGATCTTTTTAATAAAACATCCATATCTTTATATTGATATAAATCTAATAAATCATCTCCTGTATACATTACTCCTTCTTTAGAAATATATATTGGAACAATTTCATATTTATCTGTATTTATACTAGACATTGCTTGACTCATAGTTATAACAGATATTTCATGTTCAACAGATTTTCCACCAAAAAAAACTCCTAGTTTTATCATTTTCTATCAATCCTTTCATTTTATCGAGATATTCTCGTTTTACAATGCTTTTATTCAGCCTAACTACAGCGAACTTTCCTACTGAATAAAATCAAATTAAATTTATATTCGAGCGATTTATAATCGCTCGAATATTATTATTTTATTTTTAATTAAAACATTTGCAAATAGTTAACAACTTATTATAAATAATTATCTGGTAAATCATTTTCTAATAATACTACACTTTTACTATCTATAATTGAATTCATTTTATTCAAAGCTTCATCTAGATTTTTTGCTGTATATACATTATCTTGTGGATAATGTTCAGATATTATTCCTTCTAATATTGGAACTGCTTGTTTTGCTCCTACTAAAATTATATAATCGCAATTGTTTGCAGCTACTTTTCCAAGCTGTTTATTATATTCTACAGATTTATCACCAAGTTCAACAATACCAGGAGTAATTAAAATTCTTTTTCTATTTTTAAAAGAACCTAATACCTCTAAAGCCATTGTTGCACCTTTTACATTTGAATTATAAGCATCATCTATAATTATACTTCCATTTGGATTTTGTTTTAAATTTAATCTGTGTGGAACTGGTCTAATATATTTTACACCTGTTTTTATTTCATCTTTACTTAATCCTAATTTATCTGCAATTGCCACTGCACCTACAATATTTAAAACATTTAATTTTCCAAGTAATTTTGCTTTTACTCTTATTTTTTCTTTTTTAGGAGTTACAACATCAAAACTTGATCCTGTTTCATCTATTTCAATATTTTCAGCATAATAATCAGCATCTGAAGATAATCCAAATTTAACCATATTTTTAGTTATTTTTGAAGCTCTTATGTTTTCATCTTCCCAATTAACAAATGCTAAACCTTTATCACTTGGAAGACTGTCGATAAGTTCTAATTTGGTTTTTCTAACATTATCTAATGATTTAAATGTATCTAAATGTTGTGGCCCTATTGCTGTTAAAATACCATAAGTTGGATCAACAATATCACATATTTCTTTTATATCTCCAACATACTTTGCCCCCATCTCACATATAAATAATTGATGAGTAGAAGATAATTTTTCATTTATAGTTCTAACAACTCCCATAGTAGTATTATAGCTTTCAGGTGTCATTAAAGTATTATATTTTTGAGAAAGTATTGTATTAACTATATATTTAGTACTTGTTTTTCCAAAACTTCCTGTTATTCCAACTACTTTTAAATCAGGATTCTCTTTTAATTTCTTCTTTGCTTTATTACAAAAACCTCTTCTAATTGTTTTTTCTATAGGTCTATTTACTAAATTTAATATATATACTAATGTATAAGCAAAAACTCCAATAAAATCAATAACAGCCATCATAATTTTAGTATCAAAAATATTAGATAATATTGCTAAAATCCCATAAATAATCAAACCTGTAATATACATTCTTCTAATTCTCGCTGTTACTACAAAAGGCTTTTTCTCTTTTTTCTTTTTAGTTGAAAAAATTAAAACAGAAAATGCTAAAAAATTAACTATTAATCCTATTTTTAAATTTATAAAATTAATTATTGCAGAAACTAACAATAATCCGATTACTTTAGTATCTAAAACTTTTTTTAAATTCTTTTTCATCCATACTAAATATCTATCATTATAGTAATTTTCTAATTGAAGAATATGTAATCCATGTCTTATTTTTTTATATGCAAATATCAAAAATAAGAGCAAGTTAATTTCTAATAAAAAAATTTCCATCTATAATCTCATTCCTTTCTATGCATAAATATAGTTGGTTATTTTTAACCTTCATCTCATTAAATATCATTTTTTAAAAACTCATCTAATACTAATTTACAATTTTCTAAATTTTCTAAATAAGAAAAATGTGTACCATTTTTATACTCAACTAATCCACAATCTGGTATAGCTTTTTCCATCTCTTTAGCATCTGAAATAGGTGTTGCTGTATCTAAAGAGCCCCAAATAAGTAGTGTTGGCACTTTTATATTTGGAAGTAAGCTTCTTTGATCTTCATTTAATATTATATTCATAGTATCTTTTAAAACTTCTGGAGAAGATTTATAATCACTAGAGCCAACTTTATTCCTTAATTTTTGTCTAATTTTTCTTGAAGGAATTAGATTTAATAATATTTTTCCAAATTTAAATATACTAACTTTAATATGATAAGCTAAACTTCTTTTTGGCTTTAATCCTGCACTATCAATTAAAATTATTTTTTTAGGATTAACAATTCCTCTTCCTACAGAATTTATTATTATTCTACCTCCATTAGAATGACCTATTAAAATAGGATTTTTAATATTTAATTTATCTAAAAGTTCTTTTAAGAAATCACCAAAATCATCTGAAGTTAAAGGATCTTTTGGTAAATCGCTTTTTCCAAATCCAACTACATCAATTAAATACACTTGAAAATTTTTAGATAAACTATTTGCAATAGGTCTCATAGTTTCCATATCTGTAAGCCACCCATGCAATAATACGACTGGATTTCCTTTTCCAAAGGTTTCATAATTTATATTCCAGTCTTTAACTTTAGTTTGCAACCTCATCACCTTTTCTTAAAATTTTATATACTATAATTTATTCAAATTATTAGCAAAAGTTGATACACTAAATTTTTCGCACAACAACTCTGTTATATAATATACTTTTTTTTCAATAAATTCAACTATTTTAAAAATATTTTAAAACAAATATATATACCAACATCACTTTTTTATAGTAATCTAGGAAGTATATAAACTTCCTAGACCACTATTAAATTTAAATTGTTAAAGTTCCACCTGGAGTTTCTAAAATCATTAATATATTTTCTTCCTTACCAGTCATGGCATTAACATAAACTAAAAATTCTTTATCTTCCACTTTACCTTTAAATTCATAACAAAAAACTTCTCCACCACTGTTGTTTGGTATTATTGCTTCACCCTCGCTTAAAATTTCTAATTTAGGATTTAAATTTGATTTTGCATCATCTTTTGAAACAATAGGAGCTTCTACTGGTCTATCAAAATGACAGTTTAAATAACCTTTTGTTTCAATTCCTAAAATTTCACCATCTTCTAAAGATATTTTTACTTTTATTAAATCTGGATAGCAAATTATTCCATTATTATTATAAGCATAATTAACTGTTAAAATATTCTCTCTTTTTGTAAAATAAGTTTCCTTCATATTTGGATATCCAATTTTATTTAAATAATCTATTCCCTTGCTATTAGCTTCTTCTTGAGATATTTTTTCTTTTTTTACTTCTTTTGAATTATTCATTTGATATAATAATCCACCAACTTTTGTTATTTCAACATAATATTTTTCATCAGAATTTTTTATTTCTACATCAAATGTATATACTTGTATATCAACATTTTCTACAAAACCTCTTGATGTAATTTTTTCTATATCTCTAAAAATATAAGATTTTACCTTCTCTTTTGCTTCTTCTTCTGAAATCTCATTCCCTACTAATGCCTTCTTTTCATTTCTATTTAAATGCTCTGAATACGCTCCATCGTATATCAACCCTTCATATTCATCAAAAGTAGAATCTATATTTGAAAATACATCTATATTTCCAACCTCTTGAGCAAGAGTAACCTTTGTATTATTATCTAGCTCATTCCAACTTAAACTTCCTGAATACAATTCTTCTGATAACTGATTTAACACCATTTTTAAATCTTTACTATAAGAGTATAATTTACTCAAATTTTCAAAATCTTCATCATTTAATTCTTCAGAATATAAATTCTTTTTTGCTAATAAATATGAATAATCACTAACTTGATTTAAAAATTTTATTGTTTTAGAATTTCCTTCAGAATCAAATGGAATTTCTGATAAATACATCATAGCTAAATTGGCATCATTCCATATTTCAGTAAGAGTTTCTGCAGAATATTCTGGTGTTTTAGTAATTTGAGTTTTGGCCAAAAAATTTTCTATATTATTTATATGCTCTACAGCTTCAGAAAAAGATTTATTATAATTATTTGTAATTGAATTTAAATATTTTTCTCTTAAATTGTAAGCATAATAACCTGTTACTAAAACTATAATGAATAATAAAATTATAACTCCTATTTTTAATCTATCATTTCTCATTGGTTATTCTTCCTTTCTATTTTTTATTCTTAAACTATTTTTTACTAAAGATTTCTAATTTATGCAATTTTTATTAATTTTTATTTATTTGTATTTTATATTTCATATTTTAGTGGTATAATTACAATATTTAAGGAGAATATTATGAAAAAAATTTTAATATTTTATGGATCATATGGTGGTCGGTCACTTATCTGCAGCTAAATCTATAAAACAATATCTAGAAGAACACTATAATGATATTGAACTAGAAATGGTGGATTGTATTGAATATATAAATAAATTTTTAAATAAAGTATCTACAGGAGCATATAAACAAATGGCAAAAAATGCACCTTGGATGTGGGAACTTGTTTATAATCACTCTAAAGATGGTCCTTTAGCCAAAATTACAAATACATCAAATAAACTTATGTCTAGAAAGCTAAATTCTCTTTTACAAGAATTTAATCCAGACCTTGTAATTTCTACACACCCATTTGGAAATCAAATGTGTGCAATACTTAAAAGACGTGGGAAAATAAAATGCAAAATTGCTACAACTCTTACAGACTTTAAACTTCATAATCAATGGTTATATTTAAGCGAATATATTGATTATTTTTTTGTTTCTAATTCTAATATGAAAAAAGAAATGATTCAAAAAAATATAGATCAAAATAAAATATTTGTTACTGGAATTCCAGTTTCTAATAGATTTTTACAAAAATTTGATAAACAAAAAACTTTTGAAGATTTTGAATTAGATTCAAATAAGCATACTATACTTTTCTTTGCAGGTGGAGAATATGGGCTTGGAAGAGATACTACATTTATGACATTAAAAGCTTTAATAAGATTATTTAAAGATATTCAAGTTATTGCTATTTCAGGAAAAAATAAAAGAATGCAAAGAAAATTTTCAAGACTCATTCAAGATACAAAATCTCAAGATAGAATAAAATTATTAACATTTACTGATAAAGTTCCAGAACTAATGAATATCTGTGATATTGTAATAACTAAACCTGGAGGCTTAACAATTACAGAAAGTTTAGTATCAAACCTACCAATAATTATAATAAATCCAATACCTGGTCAGGAGGAAGAAAATGCTGAATTTCTTGTAAATAATGGTTCTGCTATTTGGATAAAAAAAGATGATAATATTGCTAGAAAATTAAAAACGTTATCCAGAAATCCAGAAATGGTAAAATCTATGATAGAAAATTCAACAGCACTTGCAAAGCCAAATTCAACAAAAGAAATATGTGAAATTTTATATAATAGTTTAAAAAAACAATAATGGACATTTTATTATGTCATACTGCAAAAATATATTGCAAAGTCCATGTTAAATTGTTCGTGCATCAATTTTGACAAAAATTGTGTGCAATGCTTTTACTTAAGCCTATCTACAGAGAACTTTCCTACTGAATAAAAAATTGGTACCAAAATTCTTGGTACCAATTTTTTATATTTCACTTCTACCTTCTAATGCTTTTGTAAGAGTAACTTCATCTGTATATTCTAAATCTCCTCCAATAGGAATTCCTCTAGCAATTCTAGTAACCTTTATTCCTAATGGTTTTACAAGTTTTGATATATACATTGATGTAGCTTCACCCTCTACCCTCGGATTTGTTGCTAAAATAATTTCTTTAACACTTCCATCCATTAATCTAGATAGTAATTCTTTTATTTTTATATCATCAGGTCCTATACCATTCATTGGAGAAATAGAACCATGAAGTACATGATAAACTCCATTATATTCATGAGTTCTCTCCATAGCAACAACATCTCTTACATCTTCTACAACACATATTGTAGAGCTATCTCTTTTTGGATTTCCACAAATATTGCATGGCTCTGTATCTGAAATGTTAAAGCATTTTGAACAAAATTTTAAATTCTTTTTTGCATTTATTATTGAATCTACAAATTCTTTTACTTCTTCATTACTCAAATCTAGCATATAAAAAGCTAATCTTTGAGCAGTTTTGTGTCCTATACTAGGTAGCTTTTCAAAGCTTTCAACTAGTTTTTCTATTGATGGTGAATAATATGCCATTATTATAATCCTTTCTTAATTACATTAATCCTGGTATATTATATTTTCCAAACTCACTTTCTTGAGCTGAATCTACTTTTCTAAATGCTTCATTTATACATGTAATTATTAAATCTTGTAACATCTCAACATCATCTGGGTCTACTACTTCTGGTTTAATAACAAGAGATTTTATTTTTTTATCTCCAGTTACAGTAACATTAACTGCACCTCCACCTGCACTAGCTTCAAAAGTTTTTGCTGTTAAATCCTCTTGTGATTTCATCATATCAGCTTGCATTTTTTTAGCTTCTTTCATTAATTGATTGATGTTCATTCCACCAAATCCTCCCATACCACCTGGGAATCCACCTCTTTTTGACATTTTTAAATCCTCCTAATTAATCAAATATATTTATATCAATTCCTAAATCTCCCATTGGATTAAATCCTGTAGAATCAGAATTTTTTTTCTCTTTTGTTTCTGGTGATTTTTCTTTTAAAAAATCACTATTTGCTCCTTTTGCATCTATATATTTCACATGCATTTCTTTACCAATTATTTTTACTATTGCCTGATTCAAATCTTTTTTATTTGTTAAATCTTCTAAAATTGTTTTATTAAAAGCAGTTATACCATTTAAAAAATATACTTCAATTACCATATCTCCAACTTGTTTTGCTCTAGTGTTTGCTAAACAAGTAAATAATCTAATTTTTCCACTTTTCTTTAAATAATCTACAATTCTTTTCCAAGATTCCAAACATTCTCCATTTGAATTTTCGCTATTAGTTGTATTTTCTGTTTTAGAATCATCACTAATTGATTCACTTTTAGCTTTATTAAAATTATTTGTAAATTCGTTATTTTCAGAATAAATGTCATTTTTAGCTTGTAAATTAGATGAAATATTAAATTTTCCAGAAGCAATCTTTTTTTCTAATTCATTTATTCTTTTTTGTAAATCTTCTATTCCATTATTAGAATCTTTTGCACAAGCTTTTATTACACCAGCTTGTAACATTATTGATTTTTGAGAAGACCATTTTATATCTTTTTCTAAATCTGAGAATAAATAAATTATATTTAATATTTTATCTTTAGAAGATTTTTCTGAAATTGATTTTATCATTTTTAATTCTGCTTCACTATACAAATCTAATTTTCCTGTTGCTTTAAATAATAAAACATCTTTTAAATATTTTATTATTTCCCATACAAAATTATATAAATCTTTTCCTTCATCTATAACTTTTTGAACATTATTTAATGCTTCTATCTCATCATTATCAAAAATATTTTCTATTAAATTTGAAATAATTTCTGTACTAGGTAAACCTACTAAATTTTTTACTTGAGAAACCTCTATTTGCTCTGATTCCTCCTGGCTACATCTTTCTAGTATACTTATTGCATCTCTCATAGCGCCTTCTGATAATACAGCAATTAAATTCAAAGCTTCTTCTGTAATTTTTATATTAGATTCTTGACAAATAATTTTTAACCTTTTTATTATGTCTGAATTTGAAATTCTTTTATAGTCAAATCTTTGACACCTTGAAAGTATTGTAGTAGGAAGCTTTTGAGGCTCTGTTGTAGCTAAAATGAATTTAACATGCTCTGGTGGTTCTTCTAATGTTTTTAAAAGAGCGTTAAAAGCTCCTGATGATAACATATGAACTTCATCTATTATATATACTCTATATTTTGCCTTTGTTGGCAAAAAATTAACTTCTTCTCTAATAATTCTAATATCGTCAACACTATTATTAGAAGCAGCATCCATTTCTACAACATCTGTTAAAGAACCATCTAAAATTTCTTTGCAAATTTCACATTCATTACATGGATTGCCATTTTGAGGATTAAGACAGTTAATAGCTCTTGCCATTATTTTAGCAGTTGTAGTTTTTCCAGTTCCTCTAACTCCATTAAATAGATAAGCATGACCTACTCTTCCAGATATTATTTGATTTCTTAAAGTTTTAGTATTATGCTCTTGACCTACCATATCATCAAATGTTAAAGGTCTAAATTTTCTATATAAAGCAGTATACGCCATTTATATACTCCTTTCTAAAATCTATATTCAACACTAGTGGCAATTATATAATATTCTTATAAAAAAGTCAATTTACAGTTTAAATTGTTGCTAATTTGATTTTTCTTAAGCCTTGCTACATAGAACATTCAGGTCCACTGAAAAAGTGAACCAAAACTTTCATAATGAAAAAAATAGGAACTAAATGACTATATCACTTAGTTCCTATTTGAATTACATTTATTTAAATAACATTATAAAACCTAATACTATAACTACAATTCCTCCAATTAACATAGCTAACGCTTGTTTATTAGAGCTATTTATTAAATCCTCTTCAGTTTTAGTAGTTACAATAAATGGCTTCTTTGCATCTTGAGGTTTTCCTATATGTATTTGATCTCCTACTTTAAAAGCTTCACCTATAACATATAAATTTTGATTATTTTCTATTGTAGATTCAACCATTTTATATCCTATTGATTGAGCATTCATTCTATTCCAAGAATATCTATCAAAATATCCATAATTTCTTAAATTATTTTTAGGTTCAAATCTGTCAAAAGTTTTTGGAATATCAAATTTACATCCAGAAGCATTTATATCTAATACAACAGATTCATTTGAACTACTATCCTTCATATACAAAACTTGACTTGATTTTTCATTTGAAATAATATTTTCATCTTTTCTTATTCTATTTTGCATATTTCCATTACTATCTCTATATCTTTCTTCTCTTTCTGTAACTTCATACAATTTTGACTCACAATAAGCCACTTTTCTTTCAGAAAAAGGAGTTTTTGTAGAATTTTCAGAAGTAACTGTTCCTTTTAGTTCAACATATTCTCTATACTCTCCATATCCTGAAGAACTCATATTATTTATTGACTCTTGTAATTCAGAAATAGCTTTGGTTTGCATATATTTGGATTCTGTAATGCTATTCATTTTTTGGGGTCTTATATAAAATATAACTACTAATCCACCTATTATCAAAAGTATCCCTATTAAAAAATTCATTTGTATCCTCCAAAAATAATATTATTTAGTTATTATCATTGTCTCCGTTTAATTCTTGTTTTAATTTTTCTAATTCTGAATCTATACTACTTTGTTTTTCCATTTCTGCAAAAGGATCTGATTGATTATCTTCTGCTCCAGATACTTCTGACATAGCTTGAGCTTTAGCTTCTTTTTGTTCAACTTTTTCTTCCATTTTATCCATTTTTGCAAATGCACTTTTACTATCCATATTACCCAAAGTTTTTGCCATTTCTGTTTTAGCATCTGCCATTCTACTTCTTGCAACAAGCATAGCTTGTTTACTTCTAGCTTCCTCTATTTTTTGTTTTAAAGTATCAACTTGTAATCTTACCTCATTAACTTGTGCTTCCATAGAATCGCTCATTTCTTGATATTGAGCTACTAATTTATCTTGATCTACTTTATTTGCTAAAGCTTTTTTAGCTAATTCTTCATTTCCTTGCTCTAAACAAGTTTTAGCTTTTTGTTGCCACATATTAGATTGACTTTTTGCTTGTTCTAATTGTTTCTTTACTTGATTTAAGCTTCCCATTGCAGTTCCTAATCCTTGAGTAGCTTTTCTTAATTGATCCTCCATATCGATTATTATTTGTTTTACCATTTTTTCAGGATTTTCAGCTTTATCTATTAAATCATTAATATTTGCTCTTACTAAATCCCCTAATCTTTCAAAAATTGCCATAAAAAATTCCTCCTTTAAATTTTAATCTCTTTTTTTAAATAAAGTTTTTATTATCAAGCCAGAGCCTACTGCTATCATTCCAAAAATTACCACATATAAAAACATTGATGTTCCAATAAAATTTAATCTTACACTTAATATAATGCTAATTACAATGAATATCGCACTAAGTGTTGTTAATATTTTTGCTATAATAGATTTAGAATCTACAACACACCATATTATTCCTATAATTAATGGTATAGTTACAGCTCCAGAAGATACATCAAAACTACCAATTCTCCACATATACCAACTACTATGAACTACAATTCTAGTACTTAATATATATAATCCAGCTCCTAATAATAATATTCCTGCAAAACATTGCAATAATTCATTACCAGAAGAGGATGTACTATATTGAATAGTTTTTTTATCTTTTTCATCTTGTGCCATCTATGCACCTCCAAACATCTTTTGTATTTTTACACTTTATTTATAACAATTAAATAAAAAAAAGTAAATAGTTTTTTATAATTTTTCTTTACTATAGTTACTGTATAATTTTTTCAATAAATACAATATCACCTTCTAACATTAAATTATCAAGTTGTAAAATAAATATTTTTTAGCAAATTCTTAAAAAATATTGGCGATTGATAATTGCTCTACATTGCATTTGATAAGTTCTTGAAAAATAAAAAAAATTTCCCTTAGGGAAGGCATGTAATTCACATAAATACACTACTTATCGCTGCTTTCTTCCGAACCTGACGAGATTCATAGCTTTTTATTGAATCATACCTTCCTTAAAGGAAACTTTCTAATTACTTTTTAAATTATACAATGCGAATAAAAATTTTTCAAGTATTTTTTATAATAATTTTTAGAATATTAAAAAAATGAGTCAAAGAGAAGTGAGCCAAATGGAAGGAGCCAAAGGCTCACCTCTGACTCAAGTCCCTCTGGCTCATTTTTGTACTCTTTTAAATATTATATCTGAAAAATCTGTTATTTCTATATTTGAAGAACCATTTGTAATTATATCTCCTGCTGGAAAATCTAATTTTATAGTACCTTTAAAAGAAACATTTTCATTTGTTTGAATTGTTATATCCATATTTAATCCAAATTTTATATCGTCTAAACTAACTCCTACTTTTTGTAGTAATGATCCATTATACACAATTTCTTGATCTTCATTAGAAGTATAATTTCCTAAATTTTCAATAGATGTTCTAAAAGCAATTACACCACCAGTATTTCCTATTTCTAAATTCTTTAAATCATCTATTTTTCCACCTTCATAAATCAATTTACTTTTTAGATAATCTTGTTCACTATAAGTATATAAACTATTTAATTCTCCTGTTGGTCTATATAATCTTAAATCACCTTTTTTTGGACTAGATGAAATATTAAAATTATCTAAAGTTATATTTTTTATTGTTATATCATCTTCAGTTGTTTTATCTTTATTTATATATACATATACATCATTATATTCAGATAAATTTATATTCCAAATATTTGCTTGATCTTCATTTTTTTTACCATCTACATTACTTATTATTAAAATTTTTTCTAAATTATATGGTAAATTTTTTTCTCCTTCTACATCATATCTTTTTATAATATAAATAACTATTCCAATCATAATTATTAAAAATAGAAAAAACAAACTTCTTTTTACTATTGTAATTATTTTATTTTTATCCATTATTCTTTTTACCCCTTCTAAGATTTTCAAAAAAATCTTCTATTAATTTACTACATTCGTCTTTTAATATATATTTTTCTACTTGTACAATATGATTAAATTTGTAATTTTCTAATAAATTTAATGCTGTTCCACATGCACCCATTATATCATCAGTAGTCCCAATATATAATTTCTTAATTCTAGAATTTATAATTGCTCCTGCACACATTGGACATGGCTCTAAAGTAACATACATTTCGCAATCAGTAAGTCGCCACGAATCCAAAACTTTAGATGCTTCTTCAATTACCAGAATTTCTGCATGATGAATTGCATTTTTTGAAGTTTCTTTTAAATTATGAGCTCTAGCTATTATATTTCCATCTTTTACAATAACAGCACCCACTGGAACTTCACCAATATCAAATGCTTTTTTAGCCTCCTTTATTGCTTCTTTCATAAAATCAATATTTTTCATATTCATATCCTTATGACTTTTTATAACAATTTAATTTTTTAACGAATTTATTTTAACATAATTTTAAAAAAAAGTGAATAACTATTGTTGTATATTTTTTAAATAATGGGACAAGTGAGCCAGAGTACGTCCCTTTGGCTCAGTTCCTTTGGTTCGTCCTCTGGCTCAAAAAACAAAACTGGATAGAGGTAATAACCTCTATCCAGTCAAAGTCAGTTATTTTGTGAATTATTGCTTGCAAATCTCTTAGCAAACACTCTCAAAAGTGAAATAAGAGAAATTTTTGGACAATTTTCCACTAATTCTGGATATGACTTTAGCCAATTTTTAAAGCTTTTCTGTAAAATTGACTTAATTTTGCATTCATTTACTTCAGGGAACATATAGTGCAATTCAGAAACGACATTTTCGTAGTAGATTTTATTGACATAAACCGAAACCACAAATGCCTGATTAACCAAATTGTCTGATGTTGTCATACCAATATCAGACAAAAAGTCCGAAACTTGTTCTTCAACTGTTTTGGTAGGATCAATTTTTTCTAAAGATCCTCCAATAATATTTAACAAGGCAGATTCCTCTTTACCAATCCTTTTGACGGCTTTTTTAGGTTTAGATTTTGGTTCAGTTGTTGTAACATCTGAGTTGTCAGCAGCTACAGAATTTGTCTCTACAGCATCGCAAGCTGTTAAATTTTCCTTAGAGGTAATTTCAACAGTCTCCTTATCCATAGCTACATTTGTTTCAGCTCCTGCTATGTCTTCTTGTAATTCAACAACTTCATCGACAAAATCAGTTTTGGTATTATCATTCATTACCATATTATCTCTAAAATCAAATGTGGTACTTAATTTATCCAAAACCTTAGTCATGAATTCAGGAGTAGCCCTTCCTATGATGTCAATTATTCTTTCTTCCCTAACAAACTTTCCTTTATCAAGCAATGCTACACCACTATTACAATAGTAGTCGTTATACACCACATCGTTAGGAACATTAAATGAAAGACAAGATATAGAATACAAGTTTTTCTTAATTTTGAAGATTGGCACTAAATATGCCATACCACACTCTAACTTATTACATACAAGGGCGAAAACATGTCCACCATTGACCTCTCCTCCCAGGTGATAACCATAGTTACATTCTACGATATCGCCTACAGAGTAATCGATAATTGTGGGATTGTATTTCATCGAAATCTCATTTATTGAGTTCCATATAAAATCTGCGATTTCCTTTTCGGAAGCACCTTTCTTGTGCATTGCCCAGTAAGCAGTTCTCAAAAATCTGTTGATTACATCCTCAACTAAATCATTTTTAAACGTCACCTTCTGGATAATCAAGTCATCTTCACTTTGAGGTCCAACCACAGTAAGATTGCTTTTTGATTCACCCTCAGACTTAGACTCTTGAGCAACAGTAACACTCTGAGAATTTTCTACTAAAGTAGATTCATCAGAAGTATTGTCAATCGTAACATTTGAAATTGAGTAATACTCATCAACTAACTCTATAACAGAATCAATCATGGTATTATTCATATCTTCGACTGTTACAAGGTTGTTTTCAAAGTCGATCTGAATCCGACATGAAATCTTGTCAACCTTTTTGATTAGAGAAACAAAGCTTCCTTCTGTTTTGGAAGTTACCTTAAATGTGATTTTTTTCATAAAGTTAATCCTCCTCTTAAATAAGAAAAACGTTTACTAAACGGATAAAATCGATAGTAGGAGATTTTTTGAACTTGAACTGTTCTTTTATTCTCGCTACGATCAGCCTCTTGATCTCATCTTTCTCAATATTAGGCTCGCTTTTTGCGATACTATCACATAAACTTTCTAAATTGAAATAAGAGCCTTTGGGAGAGATAAGTATTGCTTTGAAAAGGTATTGCATGCCGTTTTTCTGCATATCAAAGCCAAACAAATCAAGGATTTTTTGAACTTTAATATTATTAGAATCTGTAGACTGAGCAATTTTAAAAAGCTCTTTTACATCAACTAAAGATAACAGCTGTATTTGAACCTTATTCAAGTCTTTAGGTGTATTAGTTTCAACTGGTACATTTATATACACAGGTTTATCCACATACACCGTTTCTGTTTTGGTAATTACTTTTTCCTCTCTTCTCAAATCTAAAGAAACATCTATTATCTCCTGAATCTTATCCATGAATTCAGGAGTCATAGTTCCTAAATATTTGCGTAATCTCTTTTTATCGATGGTACGCAATTGCTCCGCCATCACCACATTAGGTTTTGTTCCAACACGACTTTCATCATAATCAATCATGTTTTGGTTCGAAAAAGTGAAGTAATGGTGAACAGGAAGTATCTTTTTCATTTTTGTTGAGCATGCAATAACAATTGTAGTTGCCGAATGGATATTTCCATAATCATTCTGCACAACTATTGCATATCTCTGTTTCCCCTGCTCAGAACCAAAGCATTGACCAAAGTCACAGATATATACTTCAGCCCTTTTTACTGTTGGATACCGTAAATCATATTGAGGTTCGAGTTCAACATCTGAAGATGGTTCTTCAAAAGTAGCATCTTCTTCAGTGTAACTTGATTCATCACTTTTTGAAGAATCCAATTCATTCAGAGTTGTGGGAAATACTTCACCACAAAAGTTTTGAACATTGCAAATTGTAAGAACATTGCAAAGTTCGTTCAACAACTCTTCAGAAATTTCTCCTTCTAAAGAAATTACTTGGTCAGAAATGCTTGCCTTAACTTTATATTTAACAAGCAATTTACTAACCTGGCAGACGTCGAATTTTTTGGTTTGTAACTGTAACACCAATAGCCCTCCTTATTAAATTATTTGGTTACAAAATATTTGTAATATCACACCCTTTTTTTATTGACATTTGCTATAATTCCAAAAATGTATTTTTGGAGCTTTTGCAAAATTATGTAAACATTATATCACCATTTTTTTGTACTTTCAAGATTTTTTCATAAAATTATAGAAAAATATTAAATTTTTTTACATTATTAACATAATAATAATTCAAATAATCAGTAAATATTTTTTTACCCTTATATGTAAGATTCACATATAAGGGTAAAAAAATGGTGTGCCTAGGCGGACTCGAACCACCATCGGTCGCTTAGGAGGCGACTGCTCTATCCTGCTGAGCTATAAGCACATATGCAATTAACAATGTATATTATAACATTTTTATTAAAAAAATCAATTATTATAGATAAAAAATCTTAAGATGTTCATCTAAAAAGTAAAAAATTTTTATTCAGCATAGCTACAAAAAGTTTTCTTACTAAAAAAAAAGAGGAGATTATTAAACTTGCTACTTTTTAGTAAACAATTTATATTAATCTCCTCTATTTATTTTTAATTCATTTAAATATTTTTAAAATATCTAATTCATTTATTTATCCTTTTTGTTATTTTTATGCTTTTTAATAGCACAAACTACAAATGTAATTACTGAGGTAATTAGCACTATTATAGTATTAAATATATTATCACCTGTTTTTACATCTCTAATATTATCTTTTATTTGTTCAACAACTGCATTTTCTATTATATTAGATGCTTCTTCTACTACTGGCTCTTCTATTTGCTCTATATTTTGCTCTTGAGCCACTTCTTCAATTTTCCTATAATAATAAATAACAACTATTTCATCTTCAGCTAATTTTCCACTTGCATTACCTGGTAATTTTTCAGATACTAATTCATAGCCTTCAATATCTTTAGAACTGCTTGTATATTCATCATTTACAAAGCCTTCTATTATTTCTTTTTCAGCAACTTCATTTCCGCTATTTTCATCAATATATTTTATTACTACTCTAGCTGGAATTCTTTCGAATTCAACAACTATATGTTTATCTTCTTGCATATTCTCAAATAAAGCTAATCTTGTAGTATCTTTTAGTTCTATTTCTTCACCATTTATAGTAATTTTCTTTGGTCTATATCCTGATTCTGGTTTTATATCAATATTTTTTGTGCTATTTTCTCCTCTTAGAACTTTTTCATAAGGTAATTCATCTTCTCCAGAAATACTTCCTCCTTTTACAGGATATTTATTTCCGTCTGCTCCGCTTTCTTCATGCTCTTTTACATCTGTTGTAATCTTAAATTGCTTCTTATAGTAGAATATTACTATAGTATCTTCTTCTACCATATTACCAGATTTATTTTCTGGCTCGTCTCCTGCTGGGATGTAATCTTCTATTTCTATTCTTTCTTCTGAATATGGATCATTTACATAGCCTTCTACTTCTTTGTTTTCTTCTATATCTTCTTTTGTATCAATATCTTGATATTTTACAATTACTTTTGCTGGTATTTTTTCAAATTCAACAACAACATGTTTATTCTCTTGTACATCTTCGAAATATTTTTCTGCTAAAACTATGCTCTTATCTTCTTTTACCATTTCTTTAATATCAATTTGAGTATCATTTATACATAAAGCTTTAATTCTATATCCATCATCTGGAACCATTTCGATAATTTTCTTATTATCGCCTCTACTTAAAACTTTTTCATAAACAATTTCATTTTTATTTCCTTGCTCATCTATTTCATATTCCTTAGAAATTCTACCACCATCAATTAATTGCTCTACACCATCTTTTATTTCTTTATGTTGTTTTACTTCTGTAGTAATATCATATTGTTTTTCATAATAGTACCAAACCTCTATAATCTTATTTTCTTGCATTACAACTTTTATTTCTGTATCATCTTTTTTGGCAACAATTATATCTGGATTTTCATTTTGAGGTCCATCTACTGCTATATATCCTTCGTAAGTTTTTCTTGCTATAGTTTTTTCATCTAAAACAAATCCTTCTATAGTTGAGCTTTCAATTTCGCTAACCTCTGCTTTTTCGTTTATTTCAATATGTCTTTCAATAATTCCTGAAGATATTTTTTCATACCAATAAATTATTACTATTTCATCAGCATACATTACTCCATCTGGATCTATATGTTTCTTTTCTTCATCAGTAATTCCTACTTCTGGAGCTTTATATGCAGTTATAACTTTTCTATCTGTTGTAAAATCTTTGCCTTCATATCCTGGTATTTCTGTAGGTTCAGATAATTCGGTTTCTGTATCCTTTTCTAAATATTTTACTGTAACTTTGCTCTTTTTTCTAAACTCTACTTCAATATGTTGGTCTTCTTGAACATCTGAAAAATATCCTGCATCTAATACTAAGATTCCATCTTCAGTAATTTCTAAGTTTTCAATTTCTATTTCATTTATAATTACTTTTACAATTTCATATCCTTCATCAGGCTTCATTTCTATTTTATTTTCATTGCTGTCACCTTTAAATACCAATTCATAATACTCTAAATCTTCTCCTGAAATTGTTCCGCCTTTTACAGAATCTATAGTAGTTCCATCTTTATATTTTTCTGTATGTTCGATTACATCAGTAGTAATTTTATATTGTGTTCTATAGTAAACATTTATTATGTTTTTGTCTTCCTCTGCTCCTACGATTAATGGACAATTTTCATGTTTTTCGAATACATAGCCTTTATTTTTATCTGTATATTTATCAATTGTACTCTCAAATTCTGCTGTTCCTTCTACAATTTCATCTTTATCTTCTACACCATCATAGAAATAATGTACAGTATATTTAAATGTATCTTTAACATAATAAATATTTATAACATTTTGACTAATATCTGTTCCTATAGTTAACTCATCTTTATCACAACTATCATATTTATATCCAGTAATATCTATAATTTCATTTTTAGTTGTAATTATTGTTCCAAATGCTTGACTATCAACAGCTTTTTGAGTATTAAGCACTTTGTTAGTACCTTTTTCTAAATAGTTTACAACATAGCTTAAGTCTCCTCTTTTTGTATAATAAATATTTATTACATTTTTTTCTATGTCTTCTTCTATTGTTATTTTATCTTTATCATATCGAGTAAAATTATAACCATTTATCTCTATTTTTTCATTTTCAGAAACAATCTCTGTTCCATGATCAACTTCAGCTGTTTTAGCTGGGCTCAAAATCTCGTTAGTTCCATCTTCTAAATAATTTACAGTATATTGATATTTCTTTAATCTGTAGTAATATATAACAACTATTTGATCTACTGTCATAGTACCTTCTTTATTAGTAGGTTCTGAAACTAGTTCATAATAACTTGGTATATCTTTTGCTATTTCTGTTTTATAACTATCATCAACTTTTCCAGGTATTGTAACATCATCAGATAATTGTTTAGTAGTACCTTCAATATAATGATGTACTAATACACTAGTATCTTTTAAAGTATAATAATAAGTTATATCTTGAGGTTCTTCTTCAAAAGTACCACTTGAATTTTCTGGAGTTTTTGAAACCTCATATTTTTCTGAAACATCATCTAAAGGCTTGCTTGCCCAAGAATCACCAACAGCTCCTTCTTTTACTTCATCTTGAGCATCAGTACCATCTTTTTTTGGAACTGGTTTAGGACCATCTTCGTCATCATCTGTTCCTTCAATATAATGATGTACAGTAACTTTTCCCTGTATTTTTATAAATTCAACAATTACATGTTTATCAGAATCAACATCAGTAAATTTTGGTACATCATATATTTTGGTTTTTGGATTAAGCTCAATAGATTTTTCTTCTACAACTTTATCCTCTTCATCAATAGATTGTATAACCAAAGATTTTATTTCATATCCATCTAAAGCTGTAGCTTTAATTTCTTTTGTACTATCTTTCTCAATTATAACAGTTTCATACGGTTTTTTACCTTCACCTAAAATATCGCCACCTTTTACTTCATGAGCTTCACCTGCAATATCAAATTCTTCATGTAATTTTACTTCTGTAGTAATTTCAAATTCTTTTAATTTATAGTAATAAATTACTTCAGTATTCTCATTAATAGTTCCAGAAACACTAGAGCTAAATTTTCCTTGTATATTGTCGCCATCTGGTGTAACAGAAGTAGATTCTTCTACTACAACATATTTCTTTAATAATTCATCTTTTACTTGTGTTTTAAATTCTGAACCTTTATACAATTCTTGTTCTTCATCATTTGATACTCTATCTTGAGTTCCTTCTAAATAATGATGAACCGTTAGTTTTAAAGGCATTTCTTCATAATAATATGTTACTTCAATTTGTTTTTCTTCATATTTTCCTATTGCGTTTTGTGGTGTTTTAAATTCATCACTATCTTGTTCTTTTTCTAAACTATATCCGCTAATATCAATTTTTGGATGTGTTTCATAATCAGAGTCAACTTTACCAGTTAAATATTCATCAGGAGCTAATGATTCTTTAGTATAATTACCTTCTCTATCTTTCAAATAATGATGTACTAATACACTAGATAAATTCTTTTCAAATACAACTACTATATGATGATCTTGAGTAACATTTTCAAATACTGGTAATGTAACTACCCCATCTTCATCTGGTGAGAATGGAACTTCTTCTCCATCTACTTTTACACTATATACAGAATAATCATCATCAGGATCCATTACAATTTGTTTTTGACTAGTATAGCCATATTTTACATCTTCAACCCAATTAATATTTTGCTTTATAGAAGCTCCTTCTCCAGTAATAGTTCCACCGGTTCTTTGTTTATCAGAATTTTCACCTATTTCAGTAGTTATTCTAAATTGCTTCAACTCATTTTCAGCATTAATCTCTTGAACTTGTGGTATCTCAGCTTCTGTAACCACATCATCTAAATTTATTACAAAAGAATCACTATAACCACCATTACTTAAGATATTTGATTTATCAGTAATAGATAAACTTGAACTTTCAAAATTACCTGCAATAGCAAATCCGCCATCTTCTAACTCTACAATGCTTGATACAGAATCATAAGAACTTCCTTTTATAGTTTTTGTCCATTCAACTTCGTTTTCTTCATTTAATTTTATAATTATGCCATCATCATGTGAAATACTACTATAACTATTACCAGTATTATCTTTAGTATTTGATATACTTTCTTCGTCAATAGTAAAAGATGAACTATAGAACCAACCTCCAAGTATTAATCCTCCATCCTCTGTAGGAATAGCAGTTGTAAATTTATCATCCATACTAGTTCCACCAAAAACGAAGTTAGATTCATATTCTCCTTGAGCAGAATATTTTAACATAAGTCCGTTTGAATAACTTGTTGTTGGAGGAGTTATTTTTGTATTATCATCTATTGTTAAATCACTTGCAAATCCTCCTAAAGCGATTACCTTATCTTCATCATCTGTAATTAATTTTACAATAGACTCATCATTACTTCCATCAATTTTTTTATCCCATTGATAGATTCCATCCTCATCAGAAAAACTAACCAATACTGAACCTTGCTTTGTAGCATTTTCTTTATGAGAACTATCAGTAATATTCATTGTTCCTAAAAAGTTAGCAGAAACCACTACGCCATTAGAAGTATCAGTTACACTTCTAACTTCGATATCTTTAGTACCATTTAAAGTTTTAGCCCATTTATATTCTCCGTTACTTCCATAACATGCAACAAATCCATCAAATAAACCTGAATTTGGAAATAGATTTTCATTTCCTTCAAATTTAATACTAGAAGCATAATATCTACCTACAACAACAATATCTCCATTTGAAAGAATAGTAGCATCTAACGCTTTATCTTCATAGTCACCACTCATAGTTCTCTTCCAATCAACATTTCCAGAAGAACTTATTTTTGCTAAAATAGCATCTTCAAAAGTATTAGTTTCATAACCACTAACAATATATCCACCATCACTAGTCAAACAAACACTATTAAATTCATCTGCTCCAGCTTCGCCTTCATCTTTTAGCCATTCTAATTTTCCATTTTTATCATATTTTACAAGTACAGCATCTAAATCACCTTTAGAAGTAGCATCAACTTTTCCATCACCATCAAAATCACTCTGTCCAGCAAAACTTCCTGCAATAACATATCCACCATCTTCTGTAGGTTCAATTTCATTTATATTAGAAAAACCTTTTCCAGAAATAGCTTCAGACCATTCAACACCAAATTCTGTAGCTTCTTTTCTTGCCTCCCCAATACCAACATAATGTATTCTATCTTCAATATTCTCTGGTAATATATAACCTTCTGGAGCTTCAACTTCTATAACTTGATATAAACCTTGTGGCAAATTAGCTGTAATCTGACCATTTTCATCAGTTATTAAACCATAATATCCTCCACCAGAAACCTTTATATTTTTAACAAAACCAGCATCTAATCCATTATTCGTAGAACCATTTTTAGTATATTTAAATTCTATTTTATATTTACCTGGCTTTAATGATTCTTCTACTTTAGTAAATTTTAAGCTTTCATATGTATCATTAGATGTATATCCACCTATACTTGCACCCACTTCTTGTTTTGTATCTATATTTGTAATTTTATAAGAAACATAATCTGTAGTAGAACTTTGAGAAGAAGAAGCCCAATCAAAAGATATTTTTCCATTTTCTTTTATAACAAATTCATTTGAAATCATAGAATTTGAACTATTTTCATTTTTCATTGTGCTTTCCCAAGTGCCATCTTCTCTTTGAACCCATGGAGCATCTCCAGAAGTATAAAATTCTAGAGAATCCATTTCATAAAAATCTCCTATAGGCTCTCCATTTATATCTTGTACAAAATCTCCTTCTAAATTAAGAACTTTAAATTTTGCATTTGGTAATAATTCTCCATTATCTCCTGTTTTTGTTAAGTTAAAAATAGGTTTATTTTCAAAATTTAATGTAATACCATCCTCTGTTGAAGAAGATTTAACTTTTTCACTTCCACTTTCAAAAGTAATATCAAAGCCACCTTCAGATTTTTTACTAGCTTTAAATTTAACCTCAGTATTATCAGTAATATAACCTTCTGTTGCTAATATTTCTTGAATTATATATTCACCTTTAACTAAATCCTCTTTATCCTTAACAAATTCATATAATCCTTCAAATTTTAAATTTCCTTCTTCATCAGTAGTTGCATAACTAACATCACCAGTATCTAAACTTGTTAATTTAAATTGCGTGCCTTCAAGAGGTTCTTGTTTATCACTTTTCTTTTCAATATTTAGTGTATATGTAGGAATAGCCTCATTTGTTAAATTTACAGTAATAACAGCTTTATCTTGATCATCTTTTTCTTCAATACTTGTAGAAGTTAATTTTTCACTTGTAATTTTTAAATTGTTATTATTTTCTCTTGAAACAGAAAACTTCATCTTATCTTTTTTCAAATAATATCCAATAGCTTTTGTTTCTTCAAGCTCATATTCTTGTCCAGGAATTAAATTGCTAATTAAAATTTCTCCACTCTCATTAGTAGTAAAAATTCTACCATTTTCACCATAAATTCCACCTGTTATTCTAAATTTAACTCCTTTTAATTTTTTGCTTTCTTCAGCATTATCAGACTTTATAATTTTTAAATCATATTTAGCATTATCTTCAACTTCTAAATCTAATTTAATAGTACCATCTTCAAGTTTTGAAACAGTCGCATCTTTTTTTAATAATCCTTCTACCTTTTTAGAAGAACTTTCTTCACCATTTTCTAAAATAATCTTAACCTCTGGCTCTCCACCTTCTCCAACAGTAACCTTAAATTTCATCTCTTTATCATTCAAAATATAATTATTCGGACTTTGAATTTCTGTTAAAGTATAAACTTTATCCACATATAATCCACTAATTGTGATATTTCCATCTTTATCTGTAATACCTGTTCTGGTAAAACTTCCATCTGTAACTTTATAAGTTGCACCTTGAACTTTTTTATTTTTTCCTAATTTATATTTAGTAATATTAATATCATATTTTTTAGCAATCATAATACCTAAACGATTTACTTCTGTTTGAGTTCTAAGTTTACCATCTTCTGTATCTAAACAGAAATAAACAGCATGAGTACTATAAGCTACATCATTGTATTTTACATTAGTAGGAACCTCTATTTTATAAGAAAAATTCAAAGATTCTTTAACCGGCATTTTATGTGAACTTAAATCAATTGCATAAGTTTTTATTGAATTCCAATCATCAACCTCATCATGTTTTTTCCAATTATTTGAACTATCACTAATATCTGCATTTACAGTAGAATTTGTTGAATAATAAACAGTAGCTTTACCATTTAATCCATTTGGAAGCGTAATTCCATCTTCTTTCATAGTAACTGAATATGTAGAATTTAATTCACCTTCATTTAATTGATAAGTATTTCCCTGAAAAGGAATCTTACCTATAATTATAGGTTCACTAATTGTACCAGAATAATTATTTGTAATAGTTACGTTTATTTGAGCATCTCTTGAATTATCAGACTTATCTAAAATGGCAATTTGAGGAGATACAACTTCTGTATTTTTATCATCAAAATCACTTAAAGTTTGTGAAGTAAGTAATGAAGATGGTGCAACTATTTGCAAAGATGCAGTTTTTGTAAAAACATACTCTTTTTTATTTTCATTACCATTCATATCTAAACTATCTTCACATCTTACATTCGCTCTATAATTAGGACATTCCTCATTTATAGCATATAATTTTACATTTTTTGTAGTTGTAGCCTCTCTAGGGTCTGCAGTTAAATCTGCATTAATTGTTAATGTATAAATATCTTCTTCATCATTTTTTGTATAAATTTTAATATATTGCTTATTATTTTCTTCATAAGTTTCGTAAGAAGAAACTTTTACTTTGTTTTCAGTTGATGTTATACTTTTAATTTCTACTGCTAATATCTCATCTGGTAATTCAATTAAAAATTCACCATTTTTCCATTTTTTCTCATTATAATAATTGGCCTGTGCATTAATTTTCATAATAACACTTTTAGTTTCTTGATTAGAAATTATAGAAGGATCTATAGAAAAAGTTGCTGTAGAAACTGGAGCTTCATAATAAGCATTTGCACTATCTGTTACTACAGTTTTACTTCTTTGTTCATCAGTGTTTTCACTATCTTCTGAATCATCATTACTTTGATTATTTTCTAAATTACTTCCTTGACTATTATCAGTTTCACTATTATTTTCTAAATCTTCTCCTGAGCTATCATTTTCACTATTATTAATTTCATCATTATCAGATTTATCTGTATAGATTCCACCCTTCAAATAACTATAAATATGGTCTATTTCATTAAAATCAGAAATTTGAATTGTATCTGTTAATAATTCATCATCAATTACCTTAATTTGATAAACATATAAATAAGAATTTTCATTACCAATACTAGTTTCTACTTTAATTGATTTAACTGGCTTTCCAAACTCATAAGGATTAGTAGAAGAATAATCATCCCAATCCTTTTTAGTAAATTTCTTTAATAGTTCTCCTGTCTCAGCATCATATACTTTTAGCCACCCATTATCTCCTAAAAAGCTATTCAAATTAGAAAAATATACTGCTCTTGTTGTAATATAATCCTTCATAGATTGATATTCCACACTATCTTTATAAAAATGATCCTCTTTGTCTTCTTCTAAATAAACACCATTCTGGTTTTCATTTGAATTTCCTGTATATGCTCTCCACTGAACAATATACTCATCTACATCATCTTCATCTTGTCCGATATTATTATATATTTTCAAAGGCATTTCTTTTGAAATTACATATCTATAAGAAATAGAATCAACATTATAAACATATTTACCAACATACACATCAAAACTTGGACTATATTGCGCAGGACCTGCTTCAACACCCTTTCTCCAAATATGATTATAATCTTTTGAAGCAGATGATATATATGGATTCAAATCTTTAAATTGATCACTTGAATTATTATAACCATAATATGAGCCTTTAGTTTGAATAAACAAACTAATAGTTTCGCTATCCAAAGATTCATAAGCAATTAATGGATATTTTACTTGTATTCTATAAGAATTAAATCTTGAAATCTCACTAATAATTGTTTT
Source organism: uncultured Clostridia bacterium (assembly GCA_947630235.1). Taxonomy (GTDB): domain Bacteria; phylum Bacillota; class Clostridia; order TANB77; family CAG-508; genus Scatovivens. The sequence continues at coordinate 2,688 of CANRGN010000014.1, read as the reverse complement.
TTTCTCCTCATCTAATTGAGCTGTTCTAGTTATAGTTAATATTCTTGTTCCTTCATCATACTTATAATCACAATTTTGAGAAGTTACAACAACTTCAGTAGCTTTTTCTCCATTTAAATCAGGAATAATAACTTCAGTAATTTGCTTTTGAAGTAATAATTGCTTAGCTATTTCTTGATACCCAACATCAAAAGTAAGAGTAACATCATCACTTCCTATAGCCTCCTCTATATCATGAGAAGTTGTAATACTATAATTAGAACCAAAACCAGAATATGGAACTGTATTAGTAATTCCATGCCAATCTGTTTTTAAAGTTATTACCTTTTCTATTTGTTTTTCATCGCCACCATTACTTGAAACCCATTTCCCAGTTAAAGTAACAGTATTATCCTCTACACTATAATTATCAATATTGTTTCCAATATTTGCAGAAATTTTTCCACTAAACAATTTTTGTGTACCATTTTTTAAATCTTTAAGTTTAAATTCAGTAATATTGCTACCAATATAATCCTTTTCCAAAACATCATCTTTAACTAAAGTAGTTGATAATATAAAGTTTTTCCCATTAACTGTAATCTTTCCATCTTTAAGAGTACCATTTGTTAAAACATCAATATCAAAATATAAATTTGCTGTTTTAGATAAATGATTGCATGTTCCATCATACTTTTCAGCATACCCATCACCATCAACATCTCTAATAAAAAATGCATTAAAAGTAACATATTCACAATTTTCAATTTCTCCATCTTTATCTGTAACTAAATTATATGAACTATATCTATTAAGCTCATTACTTAAATAATTTTCTGAACTAGTATTATTAGGAGTAATCAATAATTTTCCCAAAACTATACTAACTAAAATTACAAGCAATATAATTACAGAAATTATTACCTTTTTCATTGGTATACCTCCGTAAATTCTTTAAATCTTATTTTACATTTTACGTTTCGACAAAATTCGACATTGCATACAAAAAAATAATTTTTCTCCTTTAGCATTCAGTACCACAATAGAATAATAATTTTTGTCAAAATTACTATTTTATGTAAAGATACGCCCTAAACCCAATTTTGCTGTCACTGTAGGAAGGATTAACTTCAGTTAAATAGCTTGCGTAGTGATTTGTATCGTTGTAATTCCCACCATAATATTCGCGAGTGCTAGAGCCAAAACTCCCTAATGTCCATTCATAAGTATTTCCTGCTAAATCATATATATTGTTTGCTTTTGTATATTCTGCACTTCCAGCTGGTATTTCTTTTGAACTACCACTAGATTTTGTTGATTCTGTTCCACTTGTATTTTTATAAGAAAATGTTGAATCTCTATAATTTCCCCATTTTTTTGAACCATCATGAGTAGCTATATCTGAATAACTTTTATTTCCAGAATCCACTAACCACTGCAATGTTTCATCCCATAAACATAGCCATATCATGTTCGCTTTTATTATGTTACTATTTGCTCCTAAGTATTTCATTTTTGAATACATATTATACCATGTTTGATACGTTAAATTTGTATTCATTCTTTTCACTACTGGTATACCTAAAAAAATTCCTGTTTCATATCTTCCTATATAGAATCCTCCATATTTTTTTATTGATTCTACTGTTGCATTAAATTCATTTTGCATTTCTTCATAAAATTTTTCTCTTGACATCCCTATTAAATTGTATTGTGCAAAATAACTTTCTTTATCGAAATTGGTTGCTATTATTGGCTCAAATGTACTTGTACTTAGTTTTCTACCTGTACTTGAAAAAGAATAAAACTTTCCTATTTTATTTCCACTAGAATCTTCACTATAAATTCTTTCCGGATCTGGAACCGGTACCCATACCCATTGATTTCTTTTAGTGGATTCATCCCATGAATTTTCATTTGTTACTGGTTCTTCTCCCTCATATATTACAAATCCAGTCTTTACAGTATTTTCATCCTCATCTCCTGAAGCTACATACCCAAATGGCACTGGCACAGGAACACCTTTTGAATCATATTCGATATGCACTTTAGTCAAATCCCAACCATCAGTTGAAATATTAACCTCTTCCTCTTCTTCAACCTCTCCACTTTCTTCATCACCATTTGCAATATCGCTTTCCATTACTTCTATTTCTCCATCATCATCAGAAGCAATACTATCATACTCTCCCAAATAATTTGCATCACTTGAATATGAATAACTGGTTTTAAAAATCACAACAAACACTATAGCCATTATTGTTAACACAAAACCTATTCCCACAATAATTCGAGATCTATTCATATTGTTCATAAAACATCCTTCCCTTCATCTATATTTTATGTTAATCTCATATCACAATAATTTATTTAAAAAGCAAAAATAAACCCAGCAATCCTTTGAGCTAGCATAATCATCTATTTTTTCTTTTTATAATTTTTTAACTAATTCTTTAAATCTACTTCTTATAAATTAGTTTTTTTAATTAAATTATACAAAATCTACTCTATTTGTAAATCACCAAAAATTCCCAACATATCCCACAATTTACGGAATATATTTCAATCAAAATTATTAAATTTTCATTTCATTTTCTCAATTATTCTTTTTTACACATCAGTAAAAAAATGCAAATCATAACCACCGGTTAAACCGGTGGTTTGCTCTTCGCCTAGAAGGCTTTTTTACTGGCACTTCTGGGCTAAAGC
>CANRGN010000013.1 GCA_947630235.1 uncultured Clostridia bacterium | reverse complement strand
GTATGCCGAACGGCACGTACGGTGGTGTGAGAGGACGAAATATCAATTAATGATATTTCTCCTACTCGATTAGAAAAATTCTCTGCTGGCTGAATAAAAGCACTGTACACAATTTTGGTCAAAATTGGCGTACGAACAATTTAACGTGGACTTTGCAATATATTTTAACTGTATTACATAAGAAATTGTCCACTATTGTTCTATAAGAAAAATGGCCAAGCAAAAGCTTGACCACAAAAATAAATAAAATTATTTAAATATTCTGGTTATTTTTCTGATTTTTTATATGCCAAGAAAGTAGGAATAATAACATTCTTACTGATCATTATTTGATCATAATTTTCCTTAGCATAATTGATAATCTGACTTCTGTCAAATTTACCAGCATTTTCAAGCACATACTCTGTAGCATGAGCTAATGCTCTGGCATTATTCATAGGAATAAGAACACCATATTTAGTAGGGCATACTTCTGTTCCAAGAATTGGTTCTAAGGCATTATCTTCAGGATTTAGAGTATCTGGAACCCCACCACCTATAGTACCAATTGGAATATTTCCACATAGCATTGCTTCTTTGTATACAAGTCCATCTGGTTCGTCATCAGAAGGGGCAAGGAAAACATCAGCAATATTTTGAAGTTTTCTAACAGTGTCAGCTTCAATTCTACCTATAAAGTGAGTGTTTTTAAGCCCAAGAGCTTTTTGATGAGCTCTAAGTTCTTCATCTAACGCTCCAGCTCCAGCGATTATTGTCATTACTTTAATGCCTTTTTTTGCCATTTCTTCTTCGTAAAATTTTGCTGCTTCTAATACTAAGTCTACTCGTTTGAATTGTGCAAACTTACCTACAAAAATTGCAAGCTTGTCATAGTCTGTAGGAAGCTTTCCGTCAGGAGTGATGTTTGAAGATAATTGACTTAAAACTTCTTTTGCGTCAACTTTTTCTTCATGGAAGATACTTACGTCACAACCATTACGAACAAGCATAACTTTGTCTGCTGCAAAAGGGAAGAGATCTTTGAATTTTCTTTCTTGTTGTTTTGAAATAACAAAGATTTTTTTAGAATTCTTAGCAGCTTTTTCAGCACAAGCTTTGTAGAATTCACACTTTGCTTTTTCTTCATACAATTCAGAGGAAACTTCTCCTTTTGAAATTTTGTCATTAATTTCTTGTAAAGTTTTTGTTGCTCTTTCGTAGCCCATCATATCTGTTCCATGGATTGTTGTAATAACAGGGATGTCATAATCTGTTAGCAATGATGTAGAAATCCAGCAATGCTGACCATGAAAGATATCGGGTGCATCCTCAGCAATATGCTTTTCAAAAACTTCTTTGAATTTTTTGCAGTACATATGTAACTGCTCTAAAGAGATGTTCCAAAAGTTCTCGCTTGAGTTTGTGTGGCTGGTAAACATTACAAAATTGAAGGGAAGAGCTCCTTCCAATTTTTCTACAGGTTCTTTTTCAGCTGTAAAGGGAACCAAGTGATAGGTAACCCCATCAAGCTTTTTGAAGCCTGTATTGTTGTTTGCTGTTACGATGTGAACATCGTAACCAAATTGTACATACGTTTTTGCTTGAGCGGTAATTAAAGTTCCGCTACCAGCTCCTTGAGTTGGGTAAGCTGTGACAATCGAAATTTTAAGTTTTGAATTGCCCATAGATATTAACCTCCAATTAAAATTAGTGTTTCCATTATATCACAAAAAAGCATAAAAATAAACACTTTTTTTAATATTAATGAATTTTTTACTTATTTATAAAAAATTTTGTATATTTTTATTTAATATGAGCGAAAATAAATTGATTACATTTATTTTACATATATAGTTTTATAATTTGTATAAATAACTTTACCTGGTTTTGCTCCACTTGGTTTTTTTACATATTTTACTTGACAATAATCTACGGGAGTATTAGAAGAATTTGCTGCTTTACTATATTTACAAGCTAGTTTTGCACATTCATACAATGTATTATAATCTAATTCTTCATTATCATTTATTTTTAATATAACATGACTACCATGAATTGATTGTGTATGAAACCAATAATCTTTTTTTGAAGCAAATTTTAAAGTTAAATAATCATTTTGAATATTGTTTTTTCCAACATATACTTTAAAACCATTGATATCAAAAGTTCTAAAATTATGTTCTGCATTCATAGTTAACTTTTTATTTTTTATTTGGTTTTGTACTAATTTACGTTTTAAATTTAATGTTTCAGATACTTCTTCATAAATTTCTGATAAATCTGATAGATCGGTTGCATTTTCTAAAGAAAATACAATACTTTCTATATATTCAATTTCTTTTATCGCTTCTTTTTTCTGTTGTCCTACAATTTCTAAAGTGTTTTTTAATTTATTATATTTTTTAAAAAATTTTTCAACATTTTTTTGAACACAAATAGTATTATCTAAAGGTATAGTGATAAGATTATTATTTTCATAATAATTTTCAACTGTTATTTCAGTTAGAATTGAATTATTATCAACTTTATATAAATTAGCTGTAAGTAATTCACCATAAAGTTTATAAATTTCCATATTGTTGCAAGAATCTAGTTTTTTATTAATATTTTCTAGTTTTTTATATAATTTTTTTAAGTTATTTAAAATCAATTTTAAAAGATTATTTCTATAATTTGTAAAAGTAAAAATTTGTTCTTTTTCATAATAATAGTCATCAATAAAATTATTTATTTTTGTTAAATTACTATCATTATTGCTATCATTTATAAATATAGTATAATCTTTATCAAATTTATTTATACTATATTTATTAGAGTTATTTTCACTAATATAAGTAATTAGATTTTTGAAATAATTGTATAATTTTTCCAAATCTTTTTCAGAATAATTAGAATTATCTATATTTAATATTTCTAAAGCTTTAAAAACTATAGATCTACTAAATCCAATAAAAAGACTAGTAAATTTAGATATTAAAGTGTTTGAAATATCTTTATTTGAATTAAATATTTGTAAAAATTCTGAAAAATTTTCAATATCAATAAAGCTTGTTTTAACAATTGGTGTAAAATTAAATGTATGTGCGGGAAGAACATTATCAAAGTGTTTAATGCTTTCAATTATTATATCATTTTGATTTGTTAAAATTATATTACTTTGTCTACTCATAATTTCTAAATATAATTTTCGTATAACTAGATCATTCATTTCATTATAACATTCAAATTTAATTTGAATTGTTCTTTCTAAATCCATATTTGATATATCAATAATTTTGGCTCCTACTAAATATTTTCTAAGAAGCATGCAAAAATTTAGAGCATTTTGTGGATTGGATCTTTGATAGTTAGTTAGAGAAATTCTACAATTTTCAGGATTAGCAGAAAGAAGTAGGGAAGAGTTTATACCCCTATTATATAAATTTAAAATTATATCATTTTTATTAGGTTGAAAAACTTTATTTACTTTAGCATTAATAATTATATTTTTTAATTCTGAAATAATACTTTTGGTAATGAATCCATCAAAAGCCATATATAACCTCCTTTTTATATCAAACAATATATAGCTATAATAAAAAAAAGTCAAATAAAATTTTTTGTAATTTGAAAAGTAGATTATTTATATCTTTTGCAAGTAATATGTTTTATGTTGGCTTTAATAAATTATTTAATAGTAAAATTTGTTCAATAAACCTTGTTTTTTATTCAGTAAGAAAGTTCTCTAGCTAGGCCGAATAAAAGAACATTCCTATTATATATAAAATTACAAATTTTTGCTTGTATAAAAGGTTTATAAAAATAAATAATAATAATGTAGTAATTAACTACAATAAATTATGGAGGAAAAATAATGAGTAAAAAAATTTTAACATCTGGAATTATTGCTATAATATTATTTTTCACAACAGCTTTTTGTTATGCTGCAGAAGAAGGAAATACTTCAAGTTCAGATAAAATGGATTTAGGAAATGAGTTAACTGAATCTATGAATAAAGTTAATAAATCAGCAGATAATATGACAGACAATATAAAAAATGATGATACTGCAGATGGAGCTATGATGAATGATAATGATAATAATAATACCATGAAGAATGATAATGGATTAAGATCAGATTATAATGCAACCAGAACTTCTTTAGATAATGATTTAAATAATGGGACAGGAATGACAGGAACAACATGGATATGGATAATATTAGCTATAGTTGGAGTTGTAATACTTGCAACAGTATGGTTTTATGCAATGCAAAATTCTGGTAATGATTAGTAAAAAAAGATAGGCTGTAATTAACAGTCTATCTTTTTAATCTTATAAGTAGTGCAATTGAAAATAAAATTAGTAAAATTCCAATAGTAATTAAAATTATATTTAACATATTATTCATTTTAATATTTACTTCATCAGAAGAGGAAATACTAGTAACAGTTGTTATTGTATTTGTATCAATTGATTCTGTATTCGAAGTGTTATTATTTTGTCTAGTTGTGGTAGTTTCTGTATTACTATCTTCATCATTTTCTGTTTCTATATTTCCTTCATAATCTTCTAATTCATCTTCTGATTCGGTTTCATCTGTTTCTTCTTCATCTATATTTTCATCTATATCTTCATCATCTATGGAATTCCTAGAATAATTAGAAGTATTGTTATTGCTTCTTCTAGTATTTACAGTAGTAGCAGATACAAAATAAAAATTTGAAATTATTAAAATTATTATTAATAACGAATATAAAATTTTTTTCATACATACCCCCAAATATTTCTAGAAATCATAAATTAACATACTAATATAATACACATAATAAAAATAAAAGTCAATAATTAAATTATTTAATAAGCATTGTAATATTTATTATAAATTATAAAAAAATTTAAAAAAACTATTACCAATTTAAAAAAAGTATGTTATTATAATATAGTAAATAAAATTTAGTAATTATTTTACTGCGTTAATTCATTTTTTGTGGATACGTTTATTTTTTTGAGTTTGTAACAATAATTATAGAATGATTTAGGAGGATGTATTTATGGAGGCTTTAAAAAATAATATTAATACATTATCAATTAACAAAAATGTTATTGAAGTTTTAAATAATAATGGAATAGAAACTGTTAAAGATTTATGTAAATGTTCAAGAATGGATTTAGTAGATAAAGGACTAGAAAATTCTCAAATTAAAGATATAATTATAACTCTTCAATTAAAAGGATTGGATTTAAGACCTAATCATGCTAAAAAGAATGTTTTGATAGATTAAAATATTATTAAAAAAGTGATTCTTTATAGAGTCACTTTTTTTATGTAGTTCTTTATAATAATAGATATATAATTATTGACTTTAATTTAATCTTTTTATATAATGTTTCCAGTTTGATTTATATAGGAGGAAATTATGAGTTTTATAGATGAAATGAAGGATAGAGCAAAGAAGAATGTTAAAACAATTGTGCTTCCAGAAGCTGAAGATTTAAGAGTAATGAAAGCAACAGAAATTATTTTAAAAGAGTCTTTTGCTAAAATTATTTTAGTAGGAAATGAAGAAAATATTTTAAGAAAAGCAAATGAAAATAATGTGGATTTAAGTAATGCAATCATTGTTAATCCAGAAAAATCAGATAAAACACAATTTTATGCAGAACAATTATATGAGCTAAGAAAATCTAAAGGAATGACTATAGAAGAGGCAAAAAAATTAGTTTTAAATGAAGTTTATTTTGGAATGATGATGGTAAAGTCAAATGATGCTGATGGATTAGTATCAGGTGCTGCACATTCTACATCAGATACATTAAGACCAGCTTTACAAATTTTAAAAACATCTCCAGGAACAAAGTTAGTATCTGCTTTTTTTGTTATGGTAATTCCAAATTGTGATTATTCAGAAGATGGTGTTTATGTATTTGGTGATTGTGGTTTAAATGAAAATCCAAATAGTGAACAGCTGGCTGAAATTGCAGTTTCATCTAGTAAAAGTTTTGAAAGTTTAGTTCAAAAAGAAGCTAAAGTTGCTATGTTATCTTATTCTACAAAAGGAAGTGCCCATTCAGATCTTACAGATAAAGTAATTGAAGCTACAAAAATATTAAATGAAAATTATCCAGAAATAAAAGCTGATGGTGAATTACAATTAGATGCTGCTATAGTAGATTCTGTAGCAAAAAGTAAAGCTCCAGAAAGTTCAGTAGCAGGAAAATGTAATGTTTTAATTTTTCCAGATTTAAATGCAGGTAATATTGGTTATAAATTAACACAAAGATTTGGAAAAGCTGAAGCTTATGGTCCTTTATGTCAAGGAATAGCTAAACCAGTAAATGATTTATCAAGGGGTTGTAGTGCTGAAGATATAGTTGGAGTAGTTGCTATAACAGCTGTGCAAGCTCAAAATCAATAATGTTTATAGATATGTTTAGGAGGAAAAAGATGAAAATATTAGTATTAAACTGTGGAAGTTCATCACTTAAATATCAATTAATTGATATGGAAACAGAAACAGTTATTACAAAAGGAACTTACGAAAGAATTGGAATGAATAATTCTTTTATTACAATTAAACAGGATGAAGAAAAAATTAGAATAGAGCATCCTGTAAAAAATCACGAAAAAGCTTTAAAATTTGTTTTTGAAGATATTCTTATGGGAGAAAAATATGGAAAAATAAATTCATTATCTGAAATAGATGCAATTGGTCATAGAATAGTTCATGGAGGAGAGAAGTTTTCTAAAGCTGCAATAGTTACTGATGAAGTTATAGAAAATATTAGAGAAGTAATTCCACTTGCACCACTTCATAATCCTGCAGCACTTTTAGGTATTGAAGCTTGTAAATCTGTTGTTCCAAATATGCCAATGGTTGTTGTATTTGATACAGCTTTTCATCAAACTATGCCAAAAGAAAGTTATATGTATCCATTACCATATGATTTTTATGAAAAATATAAAGTAAGAAAATATGGTTTTCATGGTACATCTCATAGATATGTTTCTCAAAGAGTAGCTGATATTTTAGGAAAAGATATAAAAGATTTAAAAATAATTACATGCCATTTAGGACAAGGAGCATCAATTTGTGCAATAAAAGATGGAAAAAGTGTTAATACTAGTATGGGACTTACTCCTCTTGGAGGAATAGGCATGTGTGCTAGATCCGGAGATTTAGATCCATCTGTTGTAACATATTTAATGGAAAATTTAAAAATCTCTTCAAAAGAGATAAATGATATATTAAATAAGCAATCTGGTGTTTTAGGAATTTCTGGAGTTAGTGCGGATTTTAGAGATGTTGAAGCAGCAAAAGATGAAGGAAATGAAAGAGCTATTTTAGCTATTAATATGCATAATAGAATAGTGGCTGAATATATTGCAAGATATATGGTTTCTCTTCAAGGATTGGATGTTATAGTATTTACAGCAGGAATTGGAGAAAATCAAATTAGAATTAGAAAAGGAATTTGTGATGAGCTTAAATTTTTAGGAGTAGAAATTGACGATGAAAAAAATAATACAAGAGGAGAGGAAATAGAAATATCTACTCAAAATTCAAAAATAAAGGTATTTGTTATTCCTACAGACGAAGAAATAATGATAGCTAGAGATACTATGAATTTAATAAAAAAATAGAATATATTATATTTATGCTGGGTTTTGATTTGCAGGCGATTTATAATCGTTTCTACTTATTAAAAAACCCAGTTTATTTATAATGGAGGTATGTATGAAAATATTAGTATTAAATTGTGGAAGTTCTTCTTTGAAATTTCAACTTATTAATATGGATAATGAAGAAAGGATTGTAAAAGGTAATTTTGAAAGAATTGGAGGTCAAAAATCTAATATTAGATTAAATGTTAGAGGAGTAAAATCTATTGTTTATAAAATTGCTAGAAATTTTGAAGAAGCTATTAAAACAGTTTTAGATTTATTACAAGATCCTGAATATAATATTATAAAAAATATTGATGAAATTACTGCTGTTGGTCATAGAATTGTTCATGGTGGAGAATATTTTTTTGATTCTGTATTAATTACTGATGAGGTTATAGAAAAGATTAAAGAATGTACTACACTTGCACCACTTCATAATCCTGCTGGAATAGCTGGAATAGAAGCTATGAAAAAAATTCTTCCAAATAAACCTATGGTAGTAGCTTTTGATACTTCTTTTCACCAAACTCTTCCAGAAAAAGCATATATTTATAATATTCCTTATGAATTTTATGAAAAATATAAGATTAGAAAATATGGTTTTCATGGTACATCTCATAAATTTATATCACAAAGAGTTGCAAAAATAGAAAATAGAGATATAAAAGAGCTAAAAATAATAAGTTGCCATTTGGGGCAAGGCGCTTCAATTTGTGCGATAGATGGAGGAAAGTCTGTAGATACTAGTATGGGACTTACTCCTTTATCTGGTATACCAATGGCTACTAGAAGTGGAGATATAGATCCATCAATAATTACTTATTTAATGAAAAAAGAAAATATTGATCCAGACGAATTTGATAATATTCTAAATAAACGTTCTGGAGCTTGGGGAATTTCTGGAGTATCTGAAGATTATAGAGATATAGAAGAGGCATATAATGCTGAAGATAAAAGATCTATTTTAGCATTAGAATCTCAGGCTTACAAGGTAGCACAGTATATTGGACAATACATTATAACTCTTGGAGGAATAGATGTATTAGCTTTTGCTGGTGGGGTAGGAGAAAGAGGAATTGAAACTAGAATAAGAATATGTAAATATTTAGAATTTTTAGGATTGAAACTTGATTTAGAAGCTAATAATGTAAAAGGAGAAGAAAGATTAATTTCTACTCAAGATTCAAAAATAAAAGTTTATATTATACCAACTAACGAAGAACTTATGATTGCAGAAGATACAAAAAGAGTTATTGAAAATTTATAAAAATCTTATAGAAAAATAGTATTATATTATTGCATTTTTAGAACAATAGTGGACTTTTTCTTATGTAAGCCTGTTAAAATATATTGTAAAGTCCGTGTTAAATTGTTTATGCACCAATTTTTACAAAAATTGTGTGCAATGCTTTTATTCAGCCTATCTACAGAGAACTTTCCTACTAAATAAAATAAAAAGCTAAAATCCAATAGGATTTTAGCTTTTTTGCCGGATTTTACAACTTTTCAAGCTTTCTAAAAATTGAAAGCTGTTTGTCACTATTTGCTGACAATAAAGCAGATATTTCAACATCGTCAGCATTTTGTAGAATCTCAATAATTCTATCCGGATTGATTTTTGCGTCTAAAAGAACCTCAAGTAAGGAGATTAAATTTTCAGGAAGAACATCCTCATTTTTATACTCTGTTGAAGTTCCTATTTTATAACTTATTTGAGAATGCTCTTCAAGAAACTCAACTATAAACATAAAAATTTCGGATAATTCGTAAGTACTCCTTTCAGAGAACTCTTGAATTATTTCCTTCTCGTCACTATTGAAGTGATATTTAAAACTTTCAAAGATGTTATCTCCTTTTTTTACATCACCTGAAATGATGTCAAGAAGACTTACTTCTGTGGTATCTTCATATATATCGTATGGAGAAAGCCAAAGAGATTGCGTATCTTCCTTAATATTTATACTTGTAGAAAAATTTGAATTATTGTATGGTACTACAATGTATTGCGAATTTCCGGTTTTACCAATGTAAGGAATTATTTCTGATGATGTGTAGTTAGTATGATTTCCATAGATGTTTAAACTTGATGAAATAAGTTGAAACTTATCATTCATAATATTCCCTCCTAAAGTAATAAAAACTTGTTCAATATTTATATGTTAACATAAGATTTAAAAAATGTCAATACTCTTTACAAATATTATAAAAAGTAGTATAATAAGGTTTGTAGAAAATTTCATATATGACAAAAACAATTTAATCTGTCACAAGGAGGAAGAATATGAATAATAATTATATTATTTCTGCAGAGGAATTTAAAATGGAAAAATTTAATTCCTTTGTATTGTCAGTTGATACTCTTGAGAAATTTTTAGCCTATTATATGTTGGTTTTACAACTTGCATATAATTGTGAAATTATTTCTCGGCAAGAAAGGGAAAAAATTAACAATTGGTTATTAGTTGCTTTGGCAAAAAAGACTGATGGAAAGGCAGTTCTTATTGCCAATATTATGTACGTGTTTTCTTTCTATCTTTTAAGTCTTTCAAAACAAAAAGCTTTAGAGGAACTAAGATTAATTTGTAGTGAAGATAGTGCTAATCAATGCCTTATAAAGGCAGATAAGTTTTTAAAAAAATTTATTTCTCGCAATAATTTAGTATTAAGTTTGATTTATTCTAATGTAAAAAGTTTAAACAATTCAGTATTTCTTAAAGTATATAATGAACTTGAAAACTACTTAGTAAAATTAAAATATTACGATTATGACGAAGAAATAAATTTCAAAGAAATGCATAATTCTACACTTTCTTTACAGTACTTTTCTTTAAATCAAAATACCAAATATTCTAATTATTTTGAAAAATTGGAGAATGCTATTACATCTTTTAATTATGATGTAAAAATTATCAAAAAGTTAAAAGGAAAGGAATTATTCGAGTCTAATTTTTCTTTATATAAAGAGCTTCAAAAAAAATCTGCTGATGAATTAAAAAAATTTGAAGATAAATATGAAGCAAAGCTTTTTAAATTGAAAGCGGAATATGAAGAAAAGAAAAAAGCACCAAACGCAGATATTTTTTCATTAATGAAAAAATACGAAAAAAAAAGGCAGGAATTACTAGAAAATTTCTCTGCTGAAGAAGAAAGCTTTTTGAATGAAAAATTGTCTTTAGATGATTTTGATTTCAAAGAAAGTATTTTATTCTTAGAGTCAGAAATGCCTTCTATTAGCTATATAATAAAGGAATTTACTCTTTATTATATGGTTAGTAAAGGCTTTTGCGATTATCCAATAACTGAGGCTATGAGGTTAAAAACTATTGAAAATATGGATATATCAAAAGCAGTAACTTTAATAACAAGTGCAGAAGATATAGGATTAACAGATAAAGAAAAAGAATATCTTATTAATACTACAAGAAAAATATGATTTATTATTTGTATTTAGCGAAGCTACAATAGCTTCGCTTTTTCTTTTTTATAAATTTTTGTAAATATTATTAAATAAGTATTGTTTTTTTAATTAAATATGATAAAATGTATTCGTTAAAAAGCATTTCTATTTTAAACTAATTATGAAGGAGGATTTATATGAGTAATCTAATAGAAATAAGATGGCATGGTAGAGGTGGACAAGGTGCTAAAACAGCTTCACTTCTTTTAGCAGATGCAGCTTTTAATACTGGAAAATATATACAAGGATTTCCTGAATATGGACCAGAGAGAATGGGTGCACCAATTACTGCTTATAATAGAATAAGTGATGAGCCAATCACTGTTCATAGTAATATCTACTATCCGGATTATGTAGTTGTAGTTGATGATTCACTACTAGAATCTGTTGATGTTACAGCAGGGTTAAAAAAAGAAGGTGCTATCGTAATAAATACCACTAAAGAAGATGAAGAAATAAAAAAATTATTAAATGGATATGAAGGAAATATTTACAAAATTGATGCAAGAAAAGTTTCAATGGAAACACTTGGAAAATATTTTCCAAATACACCAATGCTTGCTGCAATAGTTAAAGTAAGTGGTGTAATGAGTGAGGAAGCTTTCTTGGAAGATATGATAGGATCTTTTAAACACAAATTTGCTAAAAAACCAGAAGTTATTGATGGAAATATGAAAGCTTTGGAAATGGCTTTAAAAGAAGTATCAAAAGTAAATTAAAAATACAAAAATTATTTGTATAATTATATTCGATTATTTTGAGGTGAAAATTTATAATCGCCCTTATGATAGTGAATGAATATAATTGTAAAATTTTAGTAAAGAAGGAGAGAAAATTTATGCATAATAAAACAGATAAAGATGCCACATATGAAGAATTAACAATTGGTGGCAATATTTATACAGCTGGAAATGCAAAATCATTTAAAACTGGTGACTGGCGTTCAAAAACTCCAGAATATATAGTTGAAAATTGCAAACAATGTGGATTATGTTTTAATGTATGTCCAGATGATGCAATACCAGTTAAAGAAGATTTAAAAAGACGTGATTTTGATTATGATGCTTGTAAAGGATGCGGTGTTTGCGCTAAAGTATGTCCTTTTAAAGCAATAGAAATGAAATAAAATTGAAGGAGAAGATTTTTATGGGAATTAGAGAACGTTTAAGTGGAAATGAAGCAGCAGCAATTGCTATGAAACAAATAAATCCAGATGTTGTTGCAGCATTCCCAATTACACCATCTACTGAAATACCACAATATTTTTCAACATTTGTTAGTAATGGTGAAGTAGATACAGAATTTGTTGCAGTTGAAAGTGAGCATAGTGCAATGAGTGCATGTATAGGTGCACAAGCAGCAGGAGGTAGAGCTATGACAGCTACTTCTGCAAATGGATTATCACTTATGTGGGAAATGATATATATAGCTTCAAGCTTAAGACTACCAATAGTAATGTCTTTAGTAAATAGAGCAGTATCAGGACCATTAAATATTCATAACGATCATTCTGATGCAATGGGTGTTAGAGATAGTGGATGGATTCAATTATTTTCTGAAAACAACCAAGAAGCTTATGATAATTTAATTATGGCTCATAGAATAGCAGAACATAAAGATGTTTTACTTCCTCTAATGGTATGTCAAGATGGATTTATAACATCACATTCAATAGAAAATATTGAACTTATTGAAGATGATAAAGTTAAAGAGTTTGTTGGAAAATACCAACCAGAACATTATTTATTAAATGATAAAGAACCAATTGCTGTTGGACCTTTAGATTTACAAGGATATTTATTTGAACATAAAGTTCAACAAGCTGAAGCTATGAGAAAAGCTAAAGATGTTATTTTAGAAGTGGCAAAAGACTTTGAAAAAATGACTGGTAGAAAATATGGTTTATTTGAAGAATATAAAATGGAAGATGCTGAACTTGTTGTTGTTTGTATGAACTCTACAGCAGGAACAACTAAAGCAACTGTAGATGAATTAAGAGCTAAAGGAGTAAAAGCTGGTTTATTAAAAATAAGAGTATTTAGACCATTCCCTGCTGAAGAAGTTGCAAAAGCATTAACTAAAGCAAAAGCAGTAGCTGTTTTAGATAAAGCAGATTCTCTAAATGCAGTTGGTGGAGCTTTATTTGAAGATGTAGTTTCTGGTATGTTTGTAAGTAAAGTAAATGTACCTACAGTAAACTATATATATGGAATTGGTGGTAGAGATACTACTGTTCAAGATATAGAATCAGTTTATAATGATTTGTCAAAAATAGTTGAAAATGGAGACATTGGTAATCCATATAGATATTTAGGTGTAAGGGGGGATAAATAATGGCATTTAATCCAAAGGAAGTTGCAAGTAGACCATCAAGACTTACATCAGGACATAGAATGTGTGCTGGATGTGGTGCACCTACTGTTGCAAAAATGATATTAAAAGCTGTAAAACCAGAAGATCATGCAGTTATTGCTAATGCTACTGGTTGTATGGAGGTTTCAACATTTATTTACCCATACACAGCATGGACAGATTCTTTTATTCATACAGCATTTGAATGTGCAGGAGCTACTTTATCAGGAGTTGAAGCTGCATATAAAGCAATGAAACGTCAAGGAAAATTACCAGAAGACAAGCATACAAAATTTATAGCATTTGGTGGAGATGGAGGAACTTATGATATAGGTCTTCAAAGTTTATCAGGAGCTATGGAAAGAGGACATGATATGGTTTATGTATGTTATGATAATGGAGCATACATGAATACTGGTATTCAAAGATCTTCTGCTACTCCAAAATTTGCTGATACAACTACATCACCAGCTGGAAAAGTAATTCCTGGAAAAATGCAAAATAGAAAAGATTTAGCTAAAATTATGGTAGCTCATAATTTACCTTATGTAGCTCAAACTATTGCTACAGGAATTTTAAAAGATTTGTATGAAAAAGCAGAAAAAGCAATATACACAGAAGGACCTTGCTTCTTAAATGTATTGGCACCATGTCCAAGAGGCTGGGGATATAATACAGAAGATATAATGGAACTTAATAAAATTGCTGTAGAAACATGTTATTGGCCATTATATGAAGTTGAAAATGGTGTTTATAAAATAAATTATAAGCCAAAAAATAAACTTCCTATAGAAGAATTCTTAAAACCACAAAAAAGATTTAAACATATGTTTAAACCTGGAAATGAGTGGATGATTGAAGAATTCCAAAAAGAAGTTGATGCTAGATGGCAAGAATTACTTGATTTAGAAGAAATAACTAATAAATAAAAAGAGCTGTAAAAAGTTCTACCAAAAATGAGTGAAAATTTTTCACTCATTTTTGATTTTTGTGTAATTTTTTTAAAATATGGAAAAAATAATTAATAAAAATGAATTTTTTAACAAATATTTATTGTATTTTTTTTTTATTAGAGATAAAATTACAAAATAAGGAGTGAATATGGAAAATATTATTAATAAATTATTAGAAATTGATGCTCACGCAAAGAGTGTTGTACTTGAATATCAAGATAAAAAAAATAATTTAGATGTATATGTTTCAGAAGAAATTAATAAAAGAAAAAAGGATATTGATTCTACTTATAATTTTAAAATTAATTTTCGAAAGCAAGAGTTTCAAAGAAAACTTGAAGAAAAAAAGTCAGCTATGCAAAAAATTAAAGAAAATGGTATTAAAGAATTACAAGTTAGATACAATATAGAAAAAGAAAGATTAGCAAATGAAATTTATAATTCTATTATAAATAAAGGAGTTTAAATGAGAACATCTTTAAAGTATCCAAGTATAAATACCAAACTTAAAGCTATGTATTCAAATAAACTTAGTATTGATGAATTTTCAGAACTTATAAAACAACCAGATTCCGAAAGAGCATTACTTTATTTAAAAAGCATAAAAGAGGATTTTAAATCCCTTCCTGAAGATGCTGATAGAATAGAGATTGAAACACAATTAGATAAAAATTTAATTAAAGATATACAAAAGATTGAGAGATTATTAAGTGATAATTCAAAATATTATCTAAAAATTTTTTTATCCAAATATGAAATTCGTTGCATTAAAAGTGTTTTTAGGAAGATTTATTCTAGAAGTATTTTAGATGAGGAACTAGATAATGTTGGAATCTGGACCAATAGTATTTTCAAAGAAATAAATGGTATAAATAATGTTACGGATTTCGAAGAATTTTTAAATCTTATAAAAAAAACCCCGTATTATAAAATTTTTATGCCATATATAGGAAAAGATATAAAAGACATTAATATTTTTCAAATAGAAAATCAATTAGATATAATATATTTTAAAACAATGATGAAAATTTCAATTGATAAGAAAAATCTTGTTTTAAAAGATAATATAGGAACTCAAATTGATTTAGAAAATATAGTTTGGATTTATAGAACTAAGAAATATTATCATTTTTCTGAAGAAGAAATTAGGAAAACAATAGTAGATTATTTTTATAAAATATCTAAAGAAGATATTATAAAATTAATAAATTCATCAGACTACAATGAGTTTGAAAAGGTTTTAAGTAATACTGTTTATAAAAAATTAGTTACAGGAAATGAAAAAAAACTTGAACAAATGGTATCAATATATTTATATGAAAAAGATAAAAAAATTTTTAGAAGAAATATGTTTGATGTGAATTTTATATATGCTTATATAGATATTGTTGATGCTGAAAATAATGATATAACAAATATTATAGAAGGAATTAGGTTTAATTTAAAAAGGGAAGAAATCCTTCAAAAACTAGTGGTTAAAATAATATAAAAATACAAAAGAAAGGGTAGAATAATGGCTGTAGAACAAATGAAACTGCTTAGCATTACAGGTAAAGACAGTGATTTAGAAGGTTTTTTAGCAAAAAACTTATTAAATTCTGGTATTCAAATTGAAGATGCTAAGAAGATTTATAATAAAGGTTGGAAGCTTAATTATTATGAGTATGATTATAGAGTTAAAGAGGCAATTAAAAAGTGTATGTCTCTATTGAATAAATTTGAAATTGATTATTCTAATATTAAAAATCAAATATTTTCAGGAAATTCAATTGAAGATTTAGATAAAAGAATTCAAGATATAAATTCTAGATATGAAACTAGTTTAAAAAATATTGAAATAAATAAAAAACAAATAGATGAAATAAATGAATATATTGATCCTATTTCGAGATTAAAAGATTTTGATATTGAAGCAAAGAAAATTTTTGATTGTAGATATTTAAAATTTAGATATGGAAATATTCCTAATGAAAATATGGATGAGATAAGAAAAATTACTGAAGATATGGATGTAGTTTTATTTGAAGTATCTAAAGAAGATGATGTAACATGGGTGGTATATTTTACTACAGAAGAATTTGCACCTGATGTTGATGGTTTTTTTAATATTCAAAAATTTGAAAGAATTAGAATTCCAGATAGAATAGAAGGAAAACCATCTGAGTTTGTGCAAAAATGTAATATTCAATTGGCTGAATATGAAGCTTCTATTAAAAAGGAAAATGAATTAATAAATAAATTGAAAAATGAGGCAAAAGAATCTTTAATAGAAATTTATGGACAACTTCAAATATATGAAAAAATAAATAATTTAAAAAAATATATTGTAAAAGATCAGAATAATACATTTTATGTAGTTGTTTGGGTTCCAGAATCTAATATGAAAAATATGATAAATATGTTAAATAATCTTAAAGATATTGATTTTGTTATAAAAGATGCAAAAAGTAATATGAAGCCACCAACGAAACTGAAGAATCCAAGTTTATTTAGCCCATTTGAAATGATAGTTAAAATGTATGGAGTCCCCAATATAGAAGAATTAGATCCTACAGCATTTATTGCAATTGTATCATGTATATTATTTGGTTTTATGTTTGGTGATGTAGGGCATGGAGCTGTAATATTGATTGCTGGTATAATAATGTTAGCTAAAAAGAGTAAAGCAGGAGCAATATTGGTTGATGGAGGAATATTTTCTATAATTTTTGGATTTTTATATGGTAGTGTTTTTGGAAAAGAAGATTGGATAAAACCTATATTAATATCTCCTATGGAAAATATAAATACTATGCTAATTTCAGGAATAGCGGTTGGAGGAATTTTAATTGTAATAGCAATGATTTTAAATATTATAAATGGAATTAGAACCAAAAACTTTAAAAAAGCTTTTTTAGATGGAAATGGACTGGCTGGTTTTATTATGTATAGTTTAATACTAGGTTCAGTCGGTTATTACTTTTTAAAAGGAAATATGATTATATCTGTTAGCACAATTGTTATAATTTCAATTATACTTTTGGTAATAATTCTGTTTAATGAAAAAATAGATAAATTTATAACAAGAAAAAAAGAAAATGCAGAATCTGGTTTTATAGAAAAGGTATTTGAACTTTTAGAAATGATTTTATCATTTTTAAGTAATACAGTATCGTTTTTAAGATTAGCTGCTTTTGCAATAAATCATGCTGGTTTATGTATGGCAATATATTTATTAGCAGATATGACTACTGGTGTTGCTAATATTGCAATTTCAATAATAGGAAATATTATAGTAATTGTTTTAGAAGGATTAATAGTAGGAATTCAAGTTTTAAGATTAGAGTATTATGAATTATTTAGTAGATTTTATGAAGGTGATGGTAGAGAATATAAATCTATAGAAATTCAATCAAGAAATTAAAGAAAAGAGAGGTAATTTAAAATGTTAAAAAAAATAGGGATTGTATTTGTAATTTTATTATTATGTTTTGGAATTGTTACAGGAATAGCTTTTGCTACTTCTAGTAATGCTAGAAATACAGAAAATGTAGAAAATTCTAGTTCTGAATTGGTAGAAGAAAATACTTCTTCTAATGGAATTGGCCTTATCGCTGCAGCTTTAGCTGTTGGTCTTTCTGCTATAGGTTCTGGTATTGCAGTTGCTGTAGTTGCGTCTAGTGCTGTTGGAGCAATTAGTGAAAATCCATCACTTCTTGGTAAGGCTGTTATTTTTGCTGGACTTGCTGAAGGTATTGCTATTTATGGATTGATTATATCAATTATGATTTTAAGTAAAATATAAAGAGGCTTTTATGAGAATTTTTTGTATAAGTGATTCATTAGAAACTGCTTTAGGATTAAAATTATCTGGTATAGAGTGCAGTGTTTTAAATGATAAAGAAAAAATTGATAAAAAAATAGATGATATTGTAGAAAATAAAGATATAGGAATATTAGTTGTTACTGATTATGTATATAGCATTACAAAAGAAAAATTAGATTTTATTAAGGAATTTAGAAGAATACCTTTAATTGTAAAAATCTAATTGGAGGATTTTATGGATTTAGAAAAAAAGTTAAAAGAATTAGAAGAAAGTTGTTTAAAAATGGCTTCTAAAGAAACAGATGCCATTAAAGAAGATATTAAACAAGAGCTCGAAGATCAAATGAAAGTTGAACTTGATGAATATACAAATAGAAAAGAATGGAATTTCAATAAGACAATAGAAAAACTAGAAAAAGATTTTATGAAAGAAGTTTTTTATTTTCAAACACAATGTAAAAAAGAAATTTTAAAAGCAAAAGAAGATATGGATAAAGATTTAAAAAAAATAGTTATTAAAAAATTAGAAGATTATACAAAAAGTGATGATTATAAAACATATTTATTTAATTCTATAGATAATGTCTTAAAAAAATCTAATGGATCTAGTAATATTTCTATTGGAATTACTTCAAAAGATTATACTAAATATAAGGCTGAAATAAAAAAATCAAAAAAAGTTAATTTAAATGAAATAAATGATTGCTATATTGGTGGTTGTATACTAAAATCTGATGAGATTTATATTAATAATACATTATTAAATAATCTTGAAGAAAAAATGATGCAAGAAAATGAATAGAGGTGAATAAATTGCAAGAAAAAAATATTATCTCAATAAATGGTCCTGTTATTAAAGCTAGAGGTGAAGGTGACTTCGCAATGAGCGATATGGTTTATGTAGGAGAAGATAAGATTCTTGGAGAAGTTATAAGGTTAAATAAAGATATTGCTACAATTCAAGTATATGAAAGTTCTTCTGGATTAAGAGTTGGAGAAAAAGTTATTGGTGCTGAAGAACCATTATCTTTAACTTTAGGACCTGGAATGATAGGAAATATTTTTGATGGAATTCAAAGACCTCTTACAGATTTATATGAAAAAACAGGAGATTTTATAAAAAGAGGTATAACTGCTCTAGGAGTGGATTTAAATAAAAAATGGAGATTTTTTCCAAAACTAAAAGAAGGTGATGAAGTCTCTTATGGCTCAATTATTGGCTCAGTAAATGAAACGAAACTTATAGTAAATAAAATAATGGTTCCATATAAAATAACTGGAAAAATATCAAAAATACTTCCAGAAGCTGAATATACTCCAAACGAAGTTTTAGCGCAAATTACTGCAGATGATGGAAAAACTTATAATGTTACTATGATTCAAAAATGGCCAGCAAAAACTCCTAGACCTTATAAAAATAGATTAACTATTAAAGAACCATTAATAACTGGACAAAGAGTAGTAGATACTATGTTTCCAATTGCCAAGGGTGGAACGGCAATGCTTCCAGGTGGATTTGGTACTGGTAAAACTATGTTACAACATCAGCTAGCAAAATGGAGTAATGCTGATATTATTGTTTATATTGGATGTGGTGAAAGAGGAAACGAAATGACAGAAGTTTTGGAGGATTTTCCAAAACTTATTGATCCTGGAACTGGAAGACCACTTATAGAAAGAACTGTTTTAATTGCAAATACATCTAATATGCCAGTTGCTGCTAGAGAAGCATCAATTTATACAGGAATAACAATTGCAGAGTATTATAGAGATATGGGATATAATGTTGCAATAATGGCTGATTCTACATCAAGGTGGGCAGAGGCGCTTAGAGAAATTTCTGGTAGATTAGAGGAAATGCCAGCAGAAGAAGGATTTCCATCTTATCTTCCATCTAGATTATCTCAATTTTATGGTAGAGCAGGACTTGTTGAATCATTTAATGGAGCTTTAGGTTCTGTTACTATTATTGGTGCTGTTTCTCCACAAGGATCTGATTTTTCTGAACCAGTTACTCAAAATACAAAAAGATTTATTCATACATTTTGGGGACTAAAAAGAGATTTAGCTTATTCAAGACATTATCCTGCTGTTGATTGGAATATAAGTTATAGTGAATATTTATCAGATTTACAAAATTGGTATGAAGAGTATGTTGATTTAGACTTTTGGGATATAAGAAGTAAAGCTGTTAGATTATTAGAAGAAGAAAATGAACTTTTAGAAATATCTAGAGTTGTTGGACAAGATGTTTTATCTGATAGCAGAAAATTAGTTTTAGAAGTAGCAGGAGCAATAAGAATTGGTTTTCTTCAACAAAGTGCTTTAAACGAAATTGATACTGCAGTTCCAATTAAAAAACAATTTTTAATGTTAAAAGTAATTATATTAATATATGAAAGAGCTTTAAAAATTATTGATAAAGGAATTCCTATTTCTGCTATAAAGAAAACAGGTTTGCTAGATGAATATAAAAAAATAAAATTTGAAATCGATAATAGTAGTTTAGATAAATTTAATGATTTTGAATTAAAAATAAAAACTGAACTAAAGAAGATAGAAGAGGAATATAAAAATCACGTATAAGGAGATGAAAATAATTTGAAAATTGAATATATTGGACTTGAAGAAATAAATGGTCCACTTGTATTTATAAAAACTCCAAAAGATGTGGCTTTTGAAGAACAAGTTATATTAGAATTAAAAAATGGAGAGCAAAGAGTAGGAAATGTTGTAAGATTAGATGAGAATATAACAACTATACAAGTATATAAAGGAACAGCTGGGATTAGAAATAAAGAGGTAAAAACAACATTTAAAGGTAAACCTCTAATGATGAAATTATCTCCAAATATGTTAGGTAGAATATTTAATGGAACAGGAGAGCCGATAGATGGACTTGGAAAATTAGATGCAGATATTGAAAGAGATATTAACTCAAATCCAATAAATCCAATGGCTAGAGAATATCCTAGAAATTATATTCAAACAGGAATATCCTCAATAGATGGACTTATGACATTAATAAGAGGACAAAAATTACCTATTTTTTCTGGAAGTGGAATTAATCATAATGAAATAACAGAAAGAATAATTAGACAATCTAATATAACTGGAGAAGGAGAATTTGCAATAGTTTTCGGACTAATGGGAGCAGAATATGAAACAGCAAATTTCTTTAGAAAAAGTTTTGAAGAAAGTGGTGTTTTATCTAAAGTTGTTATGTTTCAAAACTTATCAAATGATTCTTCAATAGAAAGACTTTTAACTCCAAAAATAGCATTAACTTGTGCAGAATATTTAGCTTTTGATTTAGATATGCAAGTTTTAGTTATATTAACAGATATGACGTCTTATGCAGAAGCATTAAGAGAAATTTCAACATTAAAAGAAGAGATACCTAGTAGAAAAGGGTATCCTGGATATTTATATAGTGATTTTGCATCTATATATGAAAGGGCTGGAAAAATTAAAGGTAAGAAGGGATCAATAACACAGATTCCAATATTAACAATGCCAAATGATGATATTTCTCATCCTATTCCTGATATAACAGGGTATATTACAGAAGGACAAATTGTTTTAAGTAGAGAATTATATCAAAAGGGAATTTCCCCACCAATAAACATTTTAGATTCATTATCTAGGCTTATGAAAGATGGAATTGGTGAAAAATATACAAGAAGTAATCATAGTAAAATTTCTGATCAGATATTTTCATCATATTCAAAAGTTCAAGAGGTTCGTGCTTTAGCAAAAGTTTTAGGTGAGAACGATTTAAGCATAGTTGATAAAAAATATTTAGAATTTGGAAATGAATTTGAAGCAAAATTTATAAATCAAGAAAGTTATGATAAAAGAACTATTGATCAAACTTTAGACTTAGCTTTAGAATTATTAAAAATATTACCAGATAGTGAAATAACAAAATTATAGAGAGGATATTATATGGGAATTAGAGATATTCCAACTAAAAATAATTTAATAAAATTAAAAGCATTTATAAATCAATCTAAAGAAGGCCATAATTTATTAGAACAGAAGAAAGTAATTTTGCAGAATGAATTAGATAAGTATAAAGCTAAATATGATGAATTAAAACAAAAAGGTCAGCAAATAATTAAAGAAGCAGAAAATGCACTTAATATAGCTAGTGTTGATATAGGAACTGATGAGATTTTGGATATTTCTACAGGAATAAAAACAGAAAATAATATTGACATTCAATATATAAGCGTAATGGGAGTAGAAATTCCTTCTGTAATATATAATGAGCAAGAAATAAAGATAAATTATGGTTTATATAATACAACTTCATCATTAGATGAAGCTATATTAAAATTTAACGAAGTAAAAAAATATTTAATAGAATTTGCTCAGATAGAAAATATAATTTTTAGATTAAACAAAAGTATTGAAAAAGTTCAAAGAAGATCAAATGCTTTAAGTGAGATAATTATTCCAAGAGATGAGCAAATTGTAAAAAATATTCAAAATATTTTAGAAGAAACAGAAAGAGAGGAGTTTGCAAGATTAAAGGTAATGAAAAAAAAGCTTTAATTTTGTTTTATAGATAACAATGTTTAAAAATAAAAAAATATATATGATACCTGCTGTTGGATTTATGGCATTAATATTATTTTCAGGATTATTATTAAAACTTCCAATTAGCAATAATAACAATTTAAGCTTTTTTGATGCTATATTTATGTCTACAACTGCAATAACTGGAACAGGTTTAACAACTATTAATGTTGCAAATGATTTAAGTTTAATTGGGCAAATATTCTTATTATTAGCTGTACAAATAGGTGCTTTAGGATTTATGATATTTTTTTCAATATTGCTTTTTTTAAGAAATAAAAAAATTAAATTATCAGATACGCTTATTTTAAGTAATGAAATAAATTTTAATAATCATTCTAAAGTACGAGAAAGAAGTTTTAAAATAATTAAATATACTTTTTTTATTGAATTTTTAGGTGCAATGCTCTTATCAATAATTTTTGTTCCTCAATTTGGTGTAATAAAAGGTTTATGGTATGGAATATTCCATTCAATTACTGCTTTTTGTAATTCTGGCTTGGATATAATTGGAGATTCTAGTTTAATAAGTTATACAAGTAATATTCCACTTAATGTTATAATAATGATATTAATGTTTTGTGGTAGTATAGGATATTTTGTTCTTGAGGATATATGTGAGTGTATAAAAAATAGAAAAAAACATTTTCAAGTTTATACAAAAATTATATTAACAGCATCATTTTTAGTAATAATATTTGGTACAATAAGTATAAAAATAATTTCACCAAAAATTACTTTTTTACAAGCATTATTTTTAAGTATTTCTAGTAGAAGTACAGGATTTGCTACATTTGATTTATCTACATTAAGTAGAGCTAATAAACTTATTGTAACTATTTTAATGTTTATAGGTGGTGCATCAGGCTCTACTGCTGCAGGAATTAGAATTATAAATTTTGTTATCTTAGTTTTGCTTCCAATAGCTACAATAAAAAATGAAGAAATTGTTATAAATTATAGAAAAATTGATTATCAAACTATAAAAAAATCAATTACTATAGTAATTACATATATTTTTTTAGTAATGATTGCTTTTATAATATTATTAATTAGTGAATCACAAGATACTCTAGATTTATTGTTTGAACTGGTATCTGCATTTACTACTACTGGTTTATCTACATTTAATGTAACTACTCTATCAAAATTTGGTCAAGCAATTTTGATATTTTATATGTATATAGGAAGATTAGGTCCAATTACATTTTTAACTTTATTTGCAATAAAAGGAAAACATAATAATTCTAGTATAAGTTATCCAAGTGTTGATGTAATGTTATAATATTTATTAAAATTATATAAAGAAGGGATTTTATAAAAATGAAAAAACAATGTGTAGTAATAGGATTAGGTTTTTTTGGAATGACAGTTGCGAAAAAACTAGAAGAAAAAGGAGTTGAAGTTTTAGCAATTGATAAAGATATGATAATTGTTGAAAAAGCCAGTAAATTTGTTACCAAAGCTGTTTGTATGGATGTAACAGATTTTGATTCTGTTAATAATTTACCATTATCAGATTTTGATTTTGGAGTTGTAGCAATGGGAGAGAGTATTGCTGTTAGTGTTATTGCATGTATGACTTTGAAGGAAAATGGAGTTTCAAAAGTTATAGCAAAAGCTGGAAGCAAAATGCATACAAAAGTTTTAGATAAAATTGGTGTTGATGAAATTGTTTTCCCAGAAGAATATATGGGAGAAGTTATTGCAGATAAAATTAGTAATGAATGAGTAAATTGATTTTTTACAAAATTTTACATTTACTTTATTAAATTTTTTATGTACACTATAATTAGAGATTTAATAGAAATTGTTATAATATAAAGATTAAAAGTAGGAGATAATTATTTGCAGGTTAGATTTTATACTAATAATATACTTGAAATAAACAAAGATAGATTTTAATGCTTTAAATATATGACTATTTTTATTTTGTTATAAAATAATTATAAATAACTGCAAAAACAATTGTTCTCTTGAAAATTTAAAAAATTATATATATACTTTTATAGTAAAAATTAAGATAAAGGTAGAAAGATGAAAAAAATAATATACTTAAGTTTAATATTAGCTTTAATAATATCAATTAATCTATCTGTTTTAGCAACAGGTTCGTTAAGTGACATAGATTCACAAATATATCAAGCTGAAAGTGAACTTAATCAAATTCAAGTTGAGAAATCGCTTGCTTTAAAAGAGATAGAAGATTTAACTAATCAAATTGCAGATTTAGAAACTCAGATATCAGATTTAAATTTAAAACTAGAAAATTTAAATACTGAAATTCAAACTAAACAGAAGGATATTGAAGATAAACAAAAAGAATACGAAGAAAGACAAGCTTTATTAGATAAAAGATTAGTAGCTGTATATACTACAGGAAAAACATCATATTTGGATGTTTTATTAAGATCAAGTAGTATTACAGATTTTATATCTAATTATTATTTAATAGAACAACTTACTGAATATGATAGTGAGCTTTTAAATCAAATTCAAAATTTAAAAAAACAGATAGAAAAAGAGAAAACTGAACTTGAAGCTAATAAAGTAGAAGTTGAAGCTACAAAAACATCAATTGAACAAAATAAAATATCTTTAGAAAATGCAAAATCAGAAAAAACTGCAAAAGTAGAGAGTCTTTCAGAAGAAGAAAAAAAGATTCAGGCTGATTTAGATGAATTTGAAAAAGATAAGCAAGAAATATTAGAAGAAGCTGAAAGAGCTGCAAAAGAAGCTGCTGCTAATATGGCTGCTAGTGGTAATAGTGTTAATGTAAATTTATCTGGAAATTATACTGCAGGTAGTGTTTCTACAGGAGGTTTTATATGTCCAGTTCCTGGTAGAAGCAAGGCTGATATAACAACAGGATTTTATGGATATGTACGTCATAATGGTGTAGATTTTGCAAGAAACAGTAAAGGTGCTGTACAAGGCTTACCAGTTATTGCTGCAAAAGCGGGAGTGGTTTCAAAATCACTAGCTAAAAAGAATTCAAGTGGTAAATACATAAGCTATGGAGAATACATACAAATAAATCATGCTGATGGAACATCAACTTTATATGCACATATGCAACCTGGATCTAGAAAAGTTGAAAAAGGTGATTATGTAGCTCAAGGTCAACAAATAGGAAATATAGGAATGACTGGAAATGCAACAGGATATCATTTACATTTTGAGATTTTATATGGTAAAACACATTTAGATCCTTCTAGATACTTACCATAATAATAGATAATAGGGCGATTTTTAATCGCCTTTTTTTATTAAGTATGAAGTTCTCTGTAGCTAGTCTTAACCAAAGGATTTCACACAATTTTTGTCAAATTTACGAACAATTTAACGTGGATTTTGAAATATATTTTAACAGTCAGATATAAAAAAATGCTCACTATTTTTCTTTTATAGAAAAAAATTTCAGCAAACTAGTTTTATAATTTACGCTTTTTTTATAATTAAAAAATAATGAAATAATAAATAATTATTAATTTAATTATTCTTTGTAATATTTTTTTATTTAAATGCACTTATAAATAGAAAGGAGGAATTTTGATGCAGAATATAGATGAAATTTATAAAAAACATTTTAAAACTGTATATAAATACATACTCTGTTTGAGTAATCGGAAATCATAATTTAAGTGAAGAAATTACTGCTGAAACTTTTTTAGTAGCAATTGAAAAAATAGATACTTTTAAGGGAAAATGTAAAATATCTGTATGGCTATGTCAAATTGCAAAATTTTTATTTTATAGAGAAATAAAAAGAAAAAATAAAACTAATTATGATGATTTAAATAATCTAGAAGATAGTAGTAATTTAGAAGAAAGTTTAATAGAAAAAGATGAAAAAATAAGATTATTTAAAGGGATTTTAAAATTAGATGAAAAAACAAAAGATGTTGTATATTTAAGGTTAGTTGGAAATTTATCTTTTGAAGAAATAGCAGAAATTACTGGAAAAACTGCGAATTGGGCAAGAGTTACATATTTTAGGGGAAAAGAAAAATTAAAGGAGGATTTTAATAATGAAAAAGGAAATAGAATGTAGTTTAGTTCAAGATTTGTCATTAAATTATTTAGATGGTGTTTTATCAGAAAATTCAAAAAAGTTTGTAGAAAATCATTTAGAAAATTGTAAAGATTGTAGTGATAAGTTGAATTTGATGAAAAAAAATGTATATGATGATAATATAAATGATGAAACTAAGGAGATTGATTATTTAAAAAATGTTAAGAAGAAAATTAGTAAAAAGAATAAGTCTTTAATTATAATAGGAACTATGCTAATTTTAATTATTATTTTTAATGTAATTGTTTTTATAAATTATAAATTATCTGCAGTTCAAATGAATATATTTTTAAAAGATGAAATATCTCAAGAACAATTGCAAGATATAAAGAAAAAAATAAAACAATTTGATGAAAGTGCTGAAATTATTTATAATTCAAAATTAGATAGTTTAAAAACTATTGAGGAAAACTTTAAAGACGAAAATACAGATATATTTAAACCTTATTATGAGGAAGGAAAAAATATTTTTCCAGCAAATTATTTAGTAAAATCTAAAAATAAGAATTTGAAAAATATTGTAGAAGAAATATCTTCAATGGAAGGAGTAGAAAATGTTATTAGCACAGCATATTTAAATCCTTATGAATCATTTTTGGTAAAAATATTATCTATATTAAAACAGTAATTTTAAAAGAAAATTACTGTTTTAAAGTATAATATAGTTGAGGAAAAATTATGCGAAAGAAATTTTATGATTTAAAAATATTTTGTATAATTCAATGTGTTTTTTAACAGAAAAGTAGAAGGTTATATTTAAATAATATTATTGATAATTTTAACTATTTATGATAATATCAAAACAATTCATTAAAAATTTATTAGGAGATTTTTGTAATGAAAAAAGAAGAATTTATTAGCAATTTACTATTTCTAATAGTAGTTCTTTTTATGTGTGGTATAATATTTTTTTATCAAACTCAAAAGATAGGGTTTCATGAAGATGAAGTTTATTCTATAGCATCATCAGTAAATAAATATTCTGGTTTAATGACAGCTTATAAAGATAATAATATTCCAGAAAATGGAAAACCAGAATGGAAAGAAAAAGAATATGTAATAGATTATGTTACATTAACGCCCAAAAATTATTTAAATTTATTATCAATATATACAAATCAAGCATCAGATAATCATCCACCATTATTTTATTTATTGGTACATTTTTCTGTAATTTTATTTAACCGGTAATTTTACAAAATATTCTGTTTTTTTAGTTAATATTATAGCTTTTTTTATTAGCTGTTTTGTTTTAAGAAAAATTTTTATGTTATTAGATAAAAAAGATTTAAGCATAGCAGGTGTAATATTATATGGTTTGTCTATGGGAACAATATCTATGGTATTATATCAAAGAATGTATATGCTACTTAGTTTATTTGTAATGTTATATTTTTATTATAGTTTAAAAATATATAAAAATAATTTTGAAATAGACAAAAAAATGATTATTCAGCTTGGAATTATTACTGTACTAGGTTTTTTAACTCAATATTTATTTGCAATTTATGCAGTTTTAATATTTATAATGATGATTATAAAAATGATAAGAGATAAGAAATATAATTGTATTAAAAAATATTTTATATGTCATTTTATATATGGGGTTATTGGTGTATTATTGTTTGTACCTTGTATATCTCATATTTTATTTTCATCTAGAGGAATTACAAATATAAAAGAATCTAGCTACATATTAAATTTAAAGAAGTTTTTTAAATACTTAGCTTTTTCTTTTAGTGTAAATAGTAATATAAAAATATTTTTAATTGTTTTATTTTTTGTAGGAATTTTATATTTATATAAAAAATCTAACCAAAAATTTTTAGTAGTTTTATCAACATTACCAAGTATTTTATATTTCTTTATAATTGTAAAAATATCAGATTTTCAAGAGCTAAGATATATAATGCCAGTAATTTTCTTTGTTTCAATGTTTACAATTTTAATATTTGATAAAATAATTAAATTTAAATATAAATCTATAATTGTTACTGCAATATCGATAATTATAGTATCTATAGGAATTATATGCTCAGAGCCCAAATTTTTATATAAAAACTATAAAGATATTATAAAAATAGCTGAAGAAAATAGTGATAAATCATTTGTATATGTTTATAATAATTTCTTTAATCATATTCAAAGTATTCCAGAAATGATGATTTATAATAAAACATTGATAATAAATAATAAAAAAGATGAAGTTAATTATATATTAATTGATGAAACTTTAAATAGTGAAGATTCATATATTTTATGTATAAAATCATATATGAATAATAAAAAGATTTTAGATAAAATTAAAAATAATACAGATTTTAAAAATATTAAGGAATTATATAAAATTACTGAAAAAGCATCTGATGAATATGTAAGAAATAATTATTATTTAGTATCAAAATGATATTGTGAAACTGGCGAATTTTAATCGCCAGTTTTATTATATTCACAAAATTATAGGAGAAATTTGTTTATGTTCTAAAGCCTCTTCTATAGTTTTTTCTATATAACTAAAATCAAATACAATAGATCTAGGTTTTGTTATTGGATTATCTTGTTTAAAAGGTACAAAATAATAATTTTTTCTATTAAGTAATTTTCCAATATTTTCTGCATTTCCAGATAATGCATTATTAGTAGATATTCCTATTACAATAGGAGTAGAATTTCTTAATGCAGATTTACAAGCCATAGTAACAGGAGTGTCGATAATATCATTAGCAAGTTTTGAAATTGTGTTTCCAGAGCAAGGCGCTATTAATAGTAAATCAAGCATTCTTTTTGGTCCAATTGGTTCTGCATCTTGAATAGTACTTATTATTTTTTTGTTACAAATTTTTTCGATTCTGTCTTTAAAATCAGAAGCTTTTCCAAATTTAGTATCTAAAGAAAAGCTATTAAAAGACATAATAGGAAAAATATTACACTTTTTTGATAATTTTTCCATTTCTTTAATAGCTTTATCGAATGTGCAAAATGAACCAGTAAGAGCAAAACCTATATTTTTGTTATCAATTTTCAAAATATCACCTCCTTTATATAATCCATTAATATTTTATGAATATAAACAAATTATGTTTACAATTGTTATTTTTGATTGATAAATCACATAAATTGTGATATTATATTATAAATTTGATTAAATTTGAGAATAATCATAAGGAAGTGTAAATATGATATTTAAAAAAGCTAGTGACTATTTAACTAGTATATTTATAGCAGAAATTGATGGTAGTGACTTTAATTTATATAGTTCTAATGATAAATTAGAAATTATTGGTGGAAATATAAAAGATACTGGTGAATCATATTTTTTAAGTAAGTCGAATAAAAGAATTGGATTAAAGATTAATAATGGTAGTTATATTTTTATTCAAAGTAGAGAAAAATTTGCAGATACCACTTTATTTAAAAAATTATCTAAAAAAGATAATAAGTTAAATTCAAAAGTTTTTGATGAAGTAGAGTATGTAGAATTTTTTGAATCTAATAAAAATAATAATACAGTTACAAAAATTGAATATTTGGTTAATAAGTCATCATATTTATTAATTGGGTATTATAAAATGTTTGAAGATTATAATCAATCTATATCAATATTAGATCAATTTTTACTTTCAAAAACTTTAAAAAAATTAGGAATTACAGAGCCTCAGAATCCATATTTTGATGTTAGATCTAATAAAAATATTATGTTATTAATTCCAGATAATTTTCATTTACTTTATGAAATAAAAGCAAATGGAAAAAATTTAGATAATTTATTCTTTCGAAAGAGTTTAATAAAAAAAGTAAATTGTGAAATGCTTGATGCAGATGTAAGATTTTATAGTTTAAGTGATGAATCTAAAGATTGTATAGATTTGACTCATAAAAATATCCAAAGTAAATTTGATGAAGAGAGGTAAATAAGTATGGGATATGTAAATAAAAAATTACAAGAATTTAATAATTATTTATCTAAGAAAAAAGTAGCTATAATAGGTTTAGGAGTTAGTAATATACCGCTTATAGATTATTTAAATAAATATAAAGCAGAAGTAACTATTTTTGATGAAAAAGAAATTGATTATATAGATAAAAAAGCTATGGATAAAGTGGTTTCGCATGGAATGAAATTTTATCTTGGTAAAAAATGTTTAAATAATCTTAAAGGATTTGATTTAATTTTTCGTTCACCTAGTTGTCTTCCAACTAGATTAGAATTAATAGAAGAGGTTCAAAGCGGAGCAGTAGTAACTACGGAAATTGAAATGGTATTAGAATTGTGTCCAGGGTTGGTTATAGGTGTAACTGGAAGTGATGGTAAAACAACAACTACTACAATTATTTATAGAATATTGAAAGAAAAGGGATATAATTGTTATCTAGGTGGTAATATTGGTATTCCTTTATTTACAGAAATTGAAAATATGACTCCTGATGATATTGTTATTGTTGAATTAAGTAGTTTTCAACTTATGGGAATGAAGATTAGTCCAAAAATATCAATAATCACTAATATTACACCAAATCATTTAGATATTCATTCTTGTATGGAGGAATATATAGAGGCAAAAAAGAATATTTTTAAATATCAAGATAAATATGGAACTCTTATTTTAAATTATGATAATGAAATAATTAGAGAATTTGAAAAAGAGGCTAAAGGCAAAGTTATTTTCTTTTCAAGTAAAAATAAAATTTCAAATGGATATATAGTTGAAAATAACAAAATAAAATATTGTGTATCTGATTTAAGAGCTCATATATTAGATAGTAAAGATATATTACTTAAAGGAGTTCATAATTTAGAAAATGTTGCTTGTGCTATTGCTGCTACAAAAGATTTTTGTGATATAAATGATGTATTAAACGCTTTAAAAGATTTTCCAGGAGTGGAACATAGGCTTGAACTTATAAAAGAAACTAAAGATAGAGTTAAGTGGTATAATGATTCTGTAAGTTCTAGTCCTACTAGAACTATGGCTGGATTAAATGCATTTCCTTTTAAAAATATGATTTTAATTGCTGGTGGATATGATAAAAATTTAGATTATACCGTTTTGGCCAAACCTATTTTGGATAATTGTAAAACATTGATTTTATTAGGTCAAACAGCAGATAAAATAGAAAGTGCTGTTACCAAAGAAATGAAACATTCTTCTAAAAAAATAGATATATATAGATGTAATACTTTAGAAGAAACTGTATTGGTTGCAAAAAAAATTGCTGTAAAAGGTGATATAATTTTATTTTCTCCTGCGAGTGCTAGTTTTGATATGTTTGATAATTTTGCACAAAGAGGAGAGTGCTTTAAATCATTAGTAAGAGAAATAGTTGAGTGAACCAGAGGGACGTAGCTTGCTACGTCCCTTTGACTCACCTTGTCCCAAAATTATATTGGTTCTAAAATAATAATTCTTAAATATAATTATAAAAAAGGAGGAAGATTTATGTACTTTCAAAATTATGATGATTATATGAGAGATGTTTTTTATTTTAATCAAATGCCTAATCAAAATCTAAATTATCCTTATATGGGATATAATAATATGCAGAATCCAAATTTTCAAAACAATTTTGCTGGCCAAAATTTTAATAATGGTAATTCTAATATTAATAATATGTACCCTAGCATATATAGGATTGTTCAGCCCGTGGTTTCAAGAGTTCTTACAGGAAATAATTACCAGTATATGTCTGAAGATAATTTAAATTCTATGGTAGATACAGTTTATAATATTGTAGAAGGTGATGCTAGAAATAATTTAGATAATAGTTCTAGTTTAAATTCTAATAATACTACTTCTACACAAACACAATCCCAAACGCAAACACAACCTCAAAGAAATAATACAAATCAAAATACAACTCAAACAACTACTATGACACAAACATCTACCTCTTCACAAAATAATCAAAATGAAACAATGTTATTAAAAGATTTAATTAAAATTCTACTTATAAAAGAGATAATTAATAGAAATAATATAAGAAGATTTTCAAATAATGGCTTTAATAATTACCAAAATATTCCAAATTATTATGATCAAAGATATATGTTTTAGAGAATAAATTATTATGATTTGATAATAATAAAATTAAGTGAAATATAATATTCACTTAATTTATTTAAACAATAGATAAAAATTAATATTTTAATATTAATTTTTTCTATTGTTTAAAATTAATAAGAAAGGAATTAAGTTATGAGAGTAAAAGATTGTATGACAAATACTGTAGTACAAGCTTCACCTGAAACTACTTTATCAGATGTTGCAAAACTAATGAGTAGTAATAAAGTTGGAAGTATTCCAATTTGTAATCATCAAAACCATGTTGTTGGTTTAATAACAGATAGAGATATAATAACAAGATGTATAGCAAATAATTTAAATTGTGCAAATACTAAAGCATCAGATATTATGAATACTGAAGTTATAAAAACAACACCAGATACAGATTTAGATGAAGCATGTAAATGTATGGCAGAAAATCAAATAAGAAGACTTCCTGTTATAGAAGATGGACAAATAGTAGGAATGTTATCAATGGGTGATTTAGCACAAAATAATAATGTATCTACAACTAAAGTAGGACAAACATTTGAATGTATATGTGATCAAGTTTGTAATTGCTAAGAACAATAGTGGACGTTTTCTTATGTCATAATGCAAAAATGTATTGCAAAGTCCACGTTAAATTGTTCGTGCGCCAATTTTGACAAAAATTGTGTGCAATGCTTTTATTCAGCCTATCTACAGAGAACTTTCCTACTGAATAAAAAAGGCGTGTAATGCACGCCTTTACATATAGAAATTTTATATTTTGAGGTTAATTTATGGATTATAAGTACTGGATTAAACAAATATCTATAATATTATTTTCTATCTTATTAATTTTTTTAGGTTATAAATTTATAATATTTTATTTACCATTTTTAATTGCATATATTATTTCTTTAATAGTTGAACCACTAATAAAAAAATTTTCTGTAAAAAGTGGTCTAACTAGAAAAAGCTCAAGTATAATTGTACTTGTTTTTGTTTTTGCTTTACTTATAGCATTAATTTCCTGGATAGTATTTAACATTTTTTCTGAAGCTAGTAATTTATTATCAGGGTTAAATCAAATTTTAGAAAAATCGATATCATTTGTTTCTAATATATTTCAAAAAATAGATTTAAATAAATTTCAAATCTCTGATCAAGTTAAAGAATTAGTACAAAATAGTAGTATAGATATATTAAATAAAGGTGTAAATATTTTAAGGAATTTTTTGGATAGTGTGTTATCAATAGTTACTAAAATTCCTGCAATATTTATTTATTTAATAATAACAATACTTGCAACATATTTTATAACATCTGATAAATTTTATATTTTAGATAGAATGGAACATCACGTTCCACATAAATGGATGAAAAATTTGATTAAGCATTCAAAAGAAATTACATCAGCTTTAGGTGGATATTTAAAAGCAGAAATAATTATGATCTTTATTTCTTTTATAATTGTTTTAATAGGACTTCATGTGTTTTATTTTTTAGGAATGAAGATAAAATATCCAATATTAATGGCACTACTTATAATGTTTGTAGATGCACTTCCTATTTTAGGTTCAGGAACTGTTATGTTACCATGGGGGATAATAGAAATAGTAAATCATAATAAATCTTTAGGATTTTCTATTTTGGGGTTATATTTATTAACTCTTATAGTAAAACAATTTTTAGAACCTAAAGTAGTAAGTAATAAAATAGGAATTCATCCTATAATTACATTAATATCAATGTATACTGGATTCAAATTTTTAGGTGTAATAGGGTTATTAATAGGTCCTATTATTTTGATTATTTTAAAAAATATATTTTCTCCATTTTTAGATGAAGGTTTGCTAAAAAGTATATTTAAAATAGATTGATTGGTTGACATAAAAAACATGAAATGATATAATAACAATGTTATATTTTATAACTTTATTTTTTTTGAAAGGAATGTTTTTTATGGCAAAAAAACGGATAGAACAAAATGAAAACATTTTTGTTAAGTATCAAAAACTTAAGAAGGCAGAAGAAATTTTCAAAAAGTATGAAACAATAACTTTGTCTGACATTTATGTAGTGATTTCGAGATTTTTACCTGAAACGGAAAATTACAATTCATTCAAAGGAGCTGTTGGAGATAATCCACCAAATTTAATTCCTTCAAAAAAATTGGACAATGATTCTAAAAGTAGCATTATAACAGAAGAAAGAAATAATGTTCAAAAAGAAGAGGAGTTAAATACACAAAAAACTTCTAAGAGTAGCTGTTCATCAAAAGAGTTAACTGAGGATTTGCTTCAGGAAAAAGAAAGAATTTTAGCTTTTTTTGAAGCAAATAAAGAAAGAGGTATTACTCGGACTGAAATAACAGCATATCTTGCAGTAAAGGAATATCGTACTGCAAAGAAGAAAATTAAAGCTCTAGGAATACCAGATGTTCTTAAATATGTAGTAGATTTAAGAAGTAGTATTTCTGTTCCTGCTGGTTCACCAATTTATCCAGATGGTTATACATCAGTTAATAGAATTGAAGATAATAAAATCAGTTCAAAACAAGATGAAAACAGCTCAAAACAAGATGAAAACGGCTCAAAACAAGATGAAAACAGCTCAAAACAAGATGAAAACAGCTCAAAACAAGATGAAAACGGCTCAAAACAAGACGAAAACGGCTTAAAACAAGATGAAAACAGCTCAAAACAAGATGAAATCATTTCAAAACATGATGAAAATGATATTCAAAAAAAAGAAGAATCAAAAAGAGTTGTTGCCTTGGAAACTCAGAGTTTTGAAAAAAAGGATGATAGCAAATCTGTGCTATTACTTAGTGAGCTCTTTGGAGTACAGCAAAAAAAGCAGAACTATATCATAGGATTAGATTTGTTTAATCAAAGACTTAGTCTTTTTTTAGAGTTACTTGATGAGTTACTAAAACCAGAAAGAATTCCTTGTTTTTGGCTTTGGGAAAGCGACTTAATCGAATTGGATAAGCTAAAGGAAGAAAGTGCTTTGGCCAGAAATTTGATAAAGTTTTTTGCTCAAGATGAGAGAGATTATTATTCTCATTTAGTCGATGGACCAAAACCCAAAAATATGATAGAATTTTGCAAAAAAAATGATATCACGTTTATTACAGGTGTTCCAATTGATATTCTTAACTTTAAGCTTGAAGGGGCTAAAGTAAAGATTCCTTCCTTCTATAAGAAACTGTTTCCAAGCCCATTTGATTCAAAAGGCAAGGTTCTGGGATTTGATTCTTGTGTTGCCTTTTTAAAGAAAGAGGATATAATACCTTTGTTAAGTGGTGCCAAAACGATTTTATTATCAGATGTTCAGGTAAGGGAAATTCCTAATAATTCATACATTTTAAAGGTATGTGCTTATTATGGAAAAGTAAAAAAAGCAGAGCCTCAAATATCTGGTATTGCAGACCAAACAATAGTAAACTTCTATAAAAACAATGTTGTGGATATAGTTTACACCATGGATTCTGGCTTCATGGTATTTGCTAAGTTTGCAAAAATTCATTGTGAATTTATCAAAGATAAGTCTGGAGTTACATCTTCAAAAATATTTGAAAAAATTGATTCAATATTTTCTGGAGAATTTAAGCTTGATAAAATTGAGCAGAGAATAATCCGCTATGATCTTAAGGTCAATACTTACGATGGCCGATTTAGAATTTATACTGATTCGGTAGTTTCAGTATATAGTAAAAACAAGTATAAACGTACTTCACCGCTACCGTATATCGAGGTTTTCAAAGATGATTATGTTATTATTAGAAAAAATGGAAAGGTACTGGTTTCAATAGTAACCAGCCCGAGTACTGCAATTGGACGTGTTTTATTCTTTGGACTCGAAAGCAATTTGCCAAAAGAATTCAAAATGTTTAACTAAAATCTTTCATTCAAGGAGCTGGTTTATTCCAGCTCCTTAAATATTTTAATAAATAATACTTGTTTGAACATAAGTTTCACTAGGCTCTCCTACAATAGGATTTTTTGGTGCTTTTACTTTTTCTATTTCTATTATATCTAAATATGGAATATCTCCATAATAATATCCTTTTTTTATTTCTCCTGTAACTTTAACCCATGTATTATCACTAAAATTTTTTATATCTTTATATTTACTTAAAAATCCTACAACAACAGTTTGATTAGAGTTATCAATTTGCATATCTCTAGCTAAAATAAATTCATCTTTTTTTATATCTGCAACTCTATATACATAACCTGTAAAAGTTATTTTTTGACCTATATATGTATCCATATTTTCATGAACTTCTTTTAATATATTAGTATAATTTTCAGGAGATATCTCTGCTACTTCTGGTGATGGAATATCATCATCAACAAAAGTTTTATCTCCAAGAAGTTCTGTTATTATTTTAAATCCTGCTAGCAAAAATAAGCTTATTGCAATAATAAAAGATACTATTAGAATTGTTTTAAATAATTGTTTACTTTTTAATTTAAGATTAAATACAAACATAAAATACCTTCCTTTTAGTTTTTTGTTTTAATATATGAGGTAAAAAAAAATAATATGACGAGTAATAAAATTAAAAGTGAGTTTTATTTAAGTGAATAATAATTGGGGTAAATAAAAATAATTTAAATTAGATAAATTTACTATTGCAAAAAAAAATAATTAGTGATATTATTCACTAGTATTATATAAAGAGAAATAGGAGGCTATATTAAATGGGACTATTTAAAAAGATTTTTGGTAATTACAGTGAAAAAGAAGTAAAAAGAGTAATGCCAATAGTTGAAAAAATAAATGCATTAGAACCAGAAATGCAAAAATTATCTGATTCAGAATTAAGAGCAAAAACAGATTATTTTAAAAATCAAATAGCTGAAGGAAAAACATTAGAAGATATTATGCCAGAAGCTTATGCTGTTGTTAGAGAGGCTTCAAAAAGAGTTATAGGATTAAGACATTTTGATGTACAGTTAATAGGTGGTATTATATTACATCAAGGTAGAATTGCAGAAATGAAAACAGGTGAAGGAAAAACTTTAGTTGCTACTCTTCCTGTTTATTTAAATTCTCTTACAGGAAAAGGTGTTCATGTTATTACTGTAAATGATTACCTAGCAAAAAGAGATAGTGAATGGATGGGAAAAGTATATAGATTTTTAGGATTATCAGTAGGTTTAATATATAGTAGAATGGATCCATTAGAAAAACAAAAAGCATATAATGCTGATGTTACTTATGGTACTAATAATGAATTTGGTTTCGATTACTTAAGAGATAATATGGTTATTAGAACAGAAGATATGGTTCAAAGAGGTTTAAATTATGCAATAGTTGATGAGATAGATAGTATTTTAATAGATGAAGCAAGAACACCTCTTATTATATCTGGTAGAGCTAATAAATCATCAGATTTATATAAAAAGGCAAATAAATTTGTTGAAAAACTTACTCCAAAAGTAATAATCGAAGAAGATGTTAAAGATGAAGCTCAAATTGAAGATAATGAAAAATATGATTATATAGTAGATTTAAAAGCAAAATCAGCTACTCTTACTCAACAAGGTATTGCTAAAGCAGAAAGAGAATTTGGAGTAGATAATTTTAACGATTTAGACAATGCAGATTTAGTACACAATGTTACTCAAGCATTAAGAGCACATGGTGTTATGAAAAAAGATATAGATTATATCGTAAAAGATGGGGAAGTTCTTATAGTAGATGAATTTACAGGAAGAATTATGTATGGTAGAAGATATAATGATGGTCTTCACCAAGCAATAGAAGCAAAAGAAGGTGTAAAAATTGCTGATGAATCAAAAACATTAGCTACAATTACTTTCCAAAATTACTTTAGAATGTA
Organism: uncultured Clostridia bacterium; assembly: GCA_947630235.1. Classification (GTDB taxonomy): domain Bacteria; phylum Bacillota; class Clostridia; order TANB77; family CAG-508; genus Scatovivens. The sequence goes on along the minus strand of CANRGN010000013.1, from coordinate 4,103 downwards.
TGATAAATTATCTGGAATGACTGGTACAGCTATGACAGAAGAAAGTGAATTCAGAGAAATATACAATTTAGACGTTGTTGCAATTCCTACTAATATGCCAGTAATAAGAGTAGATAATCAAGATGAAATTTATAAAAATGAAGATGGAAAATTTAAAGCTGTTATTAAAGATATAAAACAATCTTATGAAAAAGGACAACCAGTTCTAGTTGGTACAGTTTCAATAGAAAAATCTGAAAAATTAAGTAAATTATTAGATGAAGAAAAATTACCTCATGAAGTATTAAATGCTAAAAATCATGAAAAAGAAGCTGAAATCATAGCACAAGCTGGTAAATTTGGAGCTATTACTATTGCTACAAACATGGCAGGACGTGGTACTGATATTATGCTTGGAGGAAATAGTGAATATTTAGCAAAACAAGAAATGAGAAAACAAAAATATTCAGAAAGTTTAATAGAAGAAGCTACTGCATTTAATGAAACTCAAGATGAAGAAATTCTTGAAGCTAGAAAAAAATACAAAGATCTTGTTAAAAAATATGATGATGAAATAGCAGAAGAAAAAGAAAAAGTAATAAATGCTGGTGGATTAAAAATTATAGGTACAGAAAGACATGAATCTAGAAGAATTGATAATCAGCTTAGAGGTCGTTCTGGTCGTCAAGGAGATCCTGGTGAATCAAAATTCTTTTTAGCTACAGATGATAATTTGGTTAAAATATTTGGTGGTGGAGCAATGGGAAAAATCTTAGAAATGGGAAATGTACCAGAAGATATGCCTCTTACAGCTAGACCTTTAACAAAAATTATTGAAAATGCTCAAACAAAAGTTGAAGGAAGAAACTTCTCTTCTAGAAAATATGTATTAAGTTTTGATGATGTTATGAATGATCAAAGAGAAAAAATATATGAAGAAAGAAGACAAGTTCTTGGAGAAACAGATATGTCAGATTCAGTTAGAAATATGATATCTTCAACTTGTGAAATGATAGTACAAGCATATAGTTCAGAATTTGAAAAATCTTCATTTGATCGTTCAGGATTAGAAAATGAAATAAAAACAACATTAAATCTAGATAATATCGAAAGTTTAAAAGCAGACAAAATTAAAGAAGATAAATTATTAGAAGAAATTCAAGAAAAAGCTTTAGCATTATACGAAGAAAAATTAAAAGAGTTCAAAGAACTAAAAGAATTAGAAAGAATTATAATTCTTAAAGTGGTTGACAATAAATGGATGGATCATATTGATGATATGGAAGAATTAAAAAATGGTATTAGACTTCGTGCATATGGTCAAAAAGATCCAGTTGTTCAATATAGAATCGAAGGAACAGAAATGTTTGAAGAAATGATAAATCAAATTCAATTAGATGTTACTAAACTAATTCTTCATATAGTAAAAGCTGATAACAATCTAAAAAGAGAAAGCTCAGTTACAATTACAGAAGAAGGATTTGATGAATCAGATTTAGAAACACTTCATATTGAAGGAGAATTACCAAAAACAAATGGAGCAACTGATAGAAAAGCACAACCTATAGTAAATGCAGGACCAAAAGTTGGTAGAAATGATCCATGTCCATGTGGAAGTGGTAAGAAATATAAAAACTGCTGTGGTAAAAACCAGTAATAGCAAGGGTTACAGAGATTACAGTAAAACAAAAATAAAGTAAAAAAGGCATTTTGACATCCATTTGACATCGAAAAATAAAATTTAAGATGTCAAAACTTGAAAAACGTTGATATTACTTGATTGTAGCCTCGATGTCAAATATGATTATAAATAAAGGAGTTAAACATTTTATATATGATTTAGCTCTTTTTTATTTACCTAATTAAAATTATTAGGGGGAATAACTATGGTCAATGTTAGAAAAAGAGGAAAAGGTTATCAATATTATTTTGAGATAGCTCCAGTAAATCGGAAAAAGGAAACAACAAGTTAAATCAGGATTTAAAACTAAAAAGGAAGCAGAGGAAGCTGGAATAAAAGCATATAATGAGTATAATGAAACAGGACATTCATTTACACCAGCTACAATGTCTTATAGTGATTATCTTGATTATTGGATTGAAAACTATTGTTATGTAAATTTAAAGTATCATACAATACAAGCATATCAAAATATAATAAAAAATCATATTAAACCAAGATTAGGATTTTATAGATTAACACAAATTTCTACTGCTACATTGCAGGAATTTGTGAACAATATTTACATAGAAAAAGGATTTTCAAAAAACTTTATGCACAATATACTAAAGGTATTGAAAGGGGCTTTTAAATACGCTCATGAAAAAGTAGGTTTTGTAAAACAAAATCCAGCTTTTAATGTTACAATGCCTAAATATGATGTTCCTGAAAAAGATCCCGCCCATATTTTTACAAAAGAAGAAATAAATATGATGTTAGACAGATTTAAAAATAATCATGCAATGTATTATGCTATGCTAACCGCTTATTGTACTGGTTTAAGAGTATCAGAAGTTTTTGCATTAACATGGGAAGATATTGATTTTGAAAATAAGACACTAACAGTTAATAAAAATGTACTAAAGAAAAATCAAAAAGAAGCAACTCATGGTAGACATATAAGTGGAAAAGCAACAACAGTATGGTATTTTGGAACTTGTAAAACAAAAAGTAGTTATAGAACAATTGAAATTGGTGATACGCTAGTAAAAGCTTTAAAAGAATATAAGGAAGAACAAGAAAAAGATAAGATAGAATATGGTGATTTATATATGAAACATTATATAAAACCAACCAAAAACTATTATAATAATAAACCTGAATTTAAAATATTGAATGCTTATTCAGAATTAGAAATTGCATTACAAGAAGTTAATCTTGTTTTTGTTAAACATAATGGTGTATTTGAAGGAACAGACACATGCAAATATCCATTTAAAGTCATTCATTATGAATTAGGTATTAACTGCAGATTTCACGATTTTAGAGATACACATGCTACAAGACTAATTGAAGCTGGAGCAGATATAAAAGCGGTTTCAAAAAGACTAGGTCATAGTACAATAAGAACAACATATGAAATATATGTAAGAGTTACAAATAAAATGAAAAATGATACAGTTGAAAGATTTGAACAGTATGCAGTAAATTTATAATAAATAACTAAATATTTAAAGAGCTATTTCAAAAGAGATAGTTCTATTTTTTTGCAAAAAAGGAGAAAATTATGGAGAGATTAAATTTAATAAAATGTCGAAAAAGCAATGCGGTATATTCAAGAGCCACAGCAACGAAAGCATTAAATAATTTACTAAATAGGATAAAAGAAGCAAATAAAAGAGAAGATTTTATATACAGGATTACAAAAGCAGTATTATTTGGTTCATATATAAATTCTACTAAAGAAAAAGTTGGAGATTTAGATGTAGCGATTTATATTAAATTGAAAGATAATACAATGCCAGAAATCGAACAAAACCAAAATAGAGCTAGAATTAAGAGCCATGGATTACCAACCCCAATGGAAATGATATATGGTAAGGAAGAAATATTTAGGTTTGTTAAAGACAGAAAAAAAGTATTAGAACTTCATGATGGAATTATGGTGGATTATGAATCGCAAAAACGAAAAGAGCCTAAAAGTTACATCTATTTTGATGAATATAAAATTATTTATAAGGAGGGTTGCCAATGATTAGTAATATATGTTGTTTTGCAATATGTAAAGGAGGTACTTGAGAATGGAAGATGATATTAGAGCAAATTATTTTGCAATTATTCCTGCATATATAAGATACAATAAAGAATTAAAATTTGGTGAAAGATTAATGTATGGAGAAATAACTGCGCTAAGTAATAAAGAGGGTTATTGTTATGCTAAAAACAAATACTTTGCTGATTTATATGATGTTAGTCAAAGTACAATATCTAGGTGGATTTCACATTTAGCAGAGCTTAATAGTATAGATGTTCAAATTATACGAAATGAAAGAAAAGAAATTATAGAAAGAAGAATTTATATTAAAGATACCCCCTATATGCAAAATTGCGTATACCCCTATACGCAAAATAATCAATACCCTATACGCAAAAAGAGCAAAGATAATAATATAAATAATAATAT
>CANRGN010000012.1 GCA_947630235.1 uncultured Clostridia bacterium | reverse complement strand
CTGAATCTATGTATTTTATAGCAATAGATAATGAAAAAAATTTATATATAGTTGATAGATTTGAGAATATATTAAAAAAATTAGATGCCAAATTAGAAAAACTTAATATAGATGATACTAATGTAGATAATTATGTTACATATGCAAATGTATCAAAAGAGAATAATACTCTAATAATTTCAACAGAAGATGATTTGATAACATATATAGTTAATTTAGAAAATCTTTCAACTAAATTGGCTGAAATTAATGATAATTAAAATAAAAATCGATAGTATGATTACTTTATTTTCATTTCCATATCCCCATTTAGTTGTTAGTTTTCCACCATATTCTTTAACCAAATTACAAAATTTTTTAAAAATTTAATTAAATTTAAATTATAAGAAGTATTTGTACTAAAACAAGTACTTCTTTTTCAATACAAAGATAGTGTGTGAAATATAGTTATTGTATATTGTATTATAAAAAGTAGACACGGATAGTTAGAAAAAATTGCATATACTATGCAAAATTGGTAGGAATAAATTGCACATACTATATAAAATTCGTAGTAAAAACTTGCGTAAAAATTAAGAAAATTGTATAGTATATATAAGAGGTAATCTTATATTAAAAAGAAAAATAACCAAAATATTGGAAAGAACTAAAAGAAGATGGGACTTTAAAAATATATCAGAAAATTATAATAAAAATCTTTTGGGAGTTTGCATTGGCACACAAAGTGATTTTGAATACAAGTATGGTATAGGAATAGAATTAACAGAAGATATAGAAAAAAATAGTAAAATGGAAATAATTGAAATCCCTAAAAGTATATGGATTGTTTTTAAATGTGAAGGACAAGATGAGAAAAATATAAATGAACTATGGTCAAGAATATATAGGGAATTTTTTATTACATCTAGTTATAAGCAAAGTATGGACATAGATTTTGAATTATATGATAATATAAATACAGAAATATGGATTCCTGTATCAAAAGAATAGATAATTGTGCAAGAAAAGTCAAGAAATAGATATTTAAATATTTTATTATAAATATAAGATATTTGAAAAAGGAGAGTGATTTTATATGAATAAACCAATAACAACTTTATTTATGTTAGAATCATTAGATGGAAAAATAAGTAGTGGAATCAGTGATAATTTAGATGCTGACAAAGACTTTTGTAGAATAGATGGAGTTAAGGAGGGATTACATCAATATTATGAATTAGAACAAGATACAGATGTATTTTCATTAAATACAGGTAAAGTAATGGCTAAAATTGGTGTTAATGATAGAAAAGAATATCATGAAAAAATTGATGTGGTTACATTTGTAATAATAGATAATAAGCCTCATTTAAATGAAAATGGTATTGATTATTTATGTCATTGGGTTGGCAAGCTATTATTAGTTACTACTAATAAAAATCATATTGCTTATAGTTTGAAAGATAAATATGATAATTTAGAAATTTTATATTATGATACTTTAGATTTAGAGAAGTTATTAGAGGATTTATATAGTAAATATAATACAGAACGTCTAACAATTCAATCAGGTGGAACCTTAAATGGAATGTTTGTTAGAAATAAATTGATAGATTTTGTAAATATTGTTATAGCTCCAATAATTGTTGGAGGAAAAGATGTTGCAACATTGGTTGATGGAGAATCAATAACAGAGGAACGTGAATTAAATAAGCTAATGCCATTACAGTTGTTGGAATGTAATAAATTGGAAGATTCTTATATTCAATTAAAATATAAGGTTATAAAATAGGAGTTGAAATATTATTTGATTTAATGAGTTCCAAATCTAAGATAGTATTATTTTAATATGAAAATATATATCAAACGGGAGAGCTAAAAACAGCTCTTCTTTTTTTGATGTCTTTAAACGTGAATAAAAAATTTTTTTATTCATAGTAATTTATATAAGATAAAAATATTCATGTTAAAAGGAAGGCGATTTTATAATGGAAGGCGATTTTAAGATTAATATATTCTTTAATGAGGATGGCGAAGAAATTGAGAAAATGTTAGCAGTATATCTGCTTTCAGTTATTAAAACAGCTAATTTCCCAAACTAACGCTGAAAATTAGAATTTGAATTTATGTAAAAAAGTTGTGATTCTGTTAAAACAACGTTATAATAGCACCATGAATTCAAATTTTTTTCTAAGCGTGGAAGGAGGAAAAATGCTTGGAGAAATAATTAGAAAAGTTTATAAAGTAGCCATTTATATAAGATTATCAAAGGAAGATGCAGACAAAGGATTTGATGAAAGTGAAAGTATTACAAATCAAAAAACATTGTTATTAGAATATGTAAAAAAGCTTGGACCGAACTATGATTTAATAGATGTTTACATTGATCCAGGATATACAGGAACAAACTTTAATAGACCAGATTTTAAAAGAATGATAAACGATATAAATTTTGGAAAAGTAAATATGGTAGTTACAAAGGATTTATCTCGTTTAGGGCGTGATTACATAGAAACAGGGGAATATATTGAAAAATGGTTTCCAGAAAATAATGTTAGATATGTTTCTATTACAGATGGAATAGACACTTTTTCGGAGAATAATGGTAATAATGATATAGCACCTTTTAAGTCAATTTTAAATGATATGTATTCAAAAGATTTATCTAAAAAGATAAGAACGGCTCTTCATACTATGCAATCTCAGGGAAAATGGGTAGGTGGTAAAACACCACTTGGTTATACCAAAGATTCCAATGATAAAAATAAGCTTGTAATTTGTGAAGAAGAAGCTAAAATTGTTAGAAAGATTTTTGAGATGGCATATTTGGGTAAAAGTGTGGGGAATATTAAAAATTATTTAAATGACAATAATATTCCTACTGCACATCAGTTAAGATATAATGAACTTACATATTGGAGCAATAGAGCAATAAAAAGAATGTTAGTAAATCCGGTGTATAAAGGTGTTACAGTGCAAAATAAAAGAAGTAGGATAAGTTATAAAAATAGGAAACTTAGGACAAATCCAGAAGAGCAATGGTATATTGTAGAAAATACTCACGAGCCTATTGTTGAAGCTTCAAAATTTGATAGCGTACAAAAAATGCAGATAGCTCAAAATTACACTAGGGTAGAAAAGAAAAATTATTTCCTATTGGATGGATTAATGGTTTGCTATGAATGTAAGCATAAAATAGGAGTAAAGAAAGATAGAAATAATTGGGGTATGATTTGTAGCTATTATCGTAGATTTTCAAAACTAAAAGTTTGTTCTGCACATGGATTTAATTATACAAGATTTGAAAATACTATACTTACATATTTAAAAAAATTGTTTGAAAATATATGCGAAGAAAAAATTGAATTAAATATGAAAGATAGTAAATCAATAGTTGATTATAGTGTATTACAAGATAAAATAAAAAAAGATATACTTATTATAAATGGAAATATAGATAAAATGTATATGGATAAGCTTGAAAATAAGATAACAGAAGCTATGTATGATAGATTATATAATAAGCTTCAAGGAGACATAAAGCAAAAAGAAAAAGAATATTTAGAATTAGAAAAAATAAAAAATGATGTGGCAGGAAGCAGTGATGAAGAAATTAAAAAACTAATAAAAGAATATTTATCGCTAGAAAAGCCGACACCAGAGCTTATGAAATTGCTTATTAATAGAATTGAAGTACATCAAAATAAAGATATAGATATATACTTTAATTTTAGAAGATTAAATGAATTAAAAGAAGATATAAAATAATCAAAAAATTGACACAAATGTCAAAATATAATTCAATTTATGGAGCACACTGTGCTCTTCTACGAAGAAGAGTGAAAAATAATTTTAATTACACTCTAAATCAGACTCTACCAGAAGGAATGGCAGTTGGTGTAGCTTTTGCAGAAGTATTAAGAGGAGAAAGTTTAATGGTTGCTTTTCCATTAGCAATTGGTGTTGCTATACAGAATATTCCTGAAGGAGCTACGATATCACTCCCTTTTAGGAGTAAAGGGATGAGCTCTGGAAAATCATTTTTTTACGGAATGTTGTCAGGAGCAGTTGAACCAATATTTGCTTTTATTACATTGATTTTATCTAGTTTTATTTCTAGTATTCTACCATTTTTATTATCTTTCGCAGCTGGAGCAATGCTATTAGTGGTAGTTGAAGAACTTATTCCAGAGGTCCATTTGGATAATAGAAATAGTTTTGGTACATTAGGAATCATTTTTGGTTTTCTTGTTATGATGGTTTTAGACAATATTTTTTAATTAGAAACAAATAGATGTATTAATTGTTTGGATTGAAATTTCAAATAGTTATTATGTCTATTTGTTTTTCTTTTAAAAAAGTAAAAATATGAAAATTTTCTAAAATACTTTTAAAATTTTATGATTAATGATATAAAAAAATAAGATAGATATAATAAGGAGAAAAAATGCCTACAAAAGAATTAATTAAAAGTGAAGTAGAAAATTATGCAAAGTTTGATTTGATTAGATATGCTCAGGTTTGGGAGGATGCGGAAATATTAATAGAAGCTTTGCAAATAAATGAAAATGATAATATTTTATCTATTGCATCAGCTGGAGAAAATGCTCTTAGTATGTTAATTAAAAATCCTAATAAAGTTTATGCAATAGATTTGAATTTAAATCAAATTGCTTGTACAGAGCTTAAGAAGATGGTATATAAGTATTTAGATTATGATGAGTGTATGAAGCTTATTGGTGTACAAGAATGTGATTCGAGAATAGAATTATATGAAAAGGTAAAAGAAGAATTATCTGAAAATAATAGAAAATATTTTGATGATAATAAAGAAATTATTGAAAAAGGAATAATACATACTGGAAAATTTGAAAATTATTTTAATATTTTTGGGCAAAAAGTATTGCCATTAATACATAGTAAAAAAATAAGAGATGAATTGCTAGAAAAGAAAACTTTAGAAGAAAGAAAAACTTTTTATGATAAAAAATGGAATAATTTTAGATGGCAAATTCTATTTAAAATTTTCTTTTCTAGAACTGTAATGGGAAAACTCGGAAGAGATAAAGCTTTTTTTAGATATGTAAATGTTAATGTAGCAGAAAATATTTTGAAAAGAACTAAATATGCTTTAACAGAACTAGATCCTTCTGAAAATTCATATTTGCATTACATAATAAATGGGAAATATGATAAAGTTTTACCTGTAGCTTATAGGAAAGAGAATTTTGAGATTATTAAAAAAAATATAGACAAGCTTATTTTATTATCAGAATCAGTAGAAACATTTATAGAAAGAGAAGATGTTGATTATATAAGTAAGTATAATTTAAGTGATATTTTTGAATATATGGATGATAGTCAAATGCAAAAAATCTTTGAGAAGATGTTTACGAAATCTGGTAAAGGAACCAAAATTGCATATTGGAATATGCTTGCAGATAAAAGAGCATCAAAATATTTTGAAAATTTAAAATATGATGAAAAAAAATCAAAAGAATTATTAAATAAGGACAAGGCATTTTTCTATAGTAACTTTATTGTAGAGGAGATAAAGTAATGATAGTAGAATGGAAAAGCATTTTATTTGTTGTAGTAGTTTTATTTTTAGTATTAGTTGTAATAAAGCTTATAGATAAAAAAGTAAAATTTAATGGAGAAATTAAAAGAAAATTATTTCATGTAACTATGGGATTAGTAATGCTAATATTTCCTTATATATTTAAAAATTGGATTTCTGTAGGAATTTTAGCATTAATTGCATTAGTTTTTATGTTTTTGCTAAAAAATACTAAACTAAAACAGTCACTTGGAAATGTTTTATATAGTGTAGATAGAGAATCTTTAGGAGAGGTATTTTTTATAATATCTGTTTTTACAATTTTTTATTGGTCAAAAGGAGATAAAATTTTATATAGTATACCAATTTTAATTTTAACTTTTGCAGACAGTGTAGCTGCACTTGTGGGAAAGAACTATGCAAAAAAGAATTTAGCTGAGTTTAATGAAGATGCTAAAAGCATAGAAGGAAGCTTTATGTTTTTTATGGTAGCATTTTTGGCAACACATATTCCTTTATTATTATTTACAAATGTAGGTAGAGAAGAAACTTTAATTATTTCTCTAATTGTAGGTTTTAATGTTGCACTCATAGAAATGATTTCACATACTGGAAATGATAATTTATTTATACCTCTTACTACTTATGCATTTATTTCAACACATATTGGAATGGATTTATATTCACTTAGAATTCACTTAGCTATTTTAGGAGTAATATTTATACTTGTAACTATAGCAAATAGAGTTAAAGCATGGAGTAAACTTGCATTAGTTGAAACTTTGGTGGTAGGGTATTTAATAATTACTTTATATGGAATATATGCAATTATTCCGCCACTTATATTATTTTTAACAGTTATGAGATTTCCAAAAATGAAAGATACTGAGAAAAATAATATGTATGATGCTAGAATTATAGAAACAAATTTAATTGTTGGAATAGCAATTTGCGGTATTGCTACAATTACTGGTCTAAAAAAAGAATTATTTATGATATATAGCTTATGTTTTGCAATGCATTTAATAGTTAATACATTTGTAAGATTAAAATATTATTTTAATTTATCTGATATAGATAATATAATAATTGCAATATGTAAAGGAATATTATTTATATTTATTCCAAGTTTAATTTTAAATAAAATTGTATTTAATGAATTTATAAATATTGTTATGTTAATTACAATGTGTGTGGCTATGATTTTAAGTGGTATTTTTATTTATTTAAAAAAGAAAAATATAAAGAATGAAGAAATAACTATTGATAATGGTTTAATGCATACAAAAATTGTGTTAATTTTAACTTTGTTAGTAAGTGGAGTACAATTTTTGCAAATGATTTAGGAGATTGTATTATGGAATATAAAATATTAAATGAAAATGATAATATAAAAGTAATATTATTAGATGGTGAAAAAGAGCTTGCAAAAGCTACATGTTATGTTAAAAATACACCAATTGTAAATGAAAAAAGCATTGGATGCATTGGTGAATTTTCTTCAGTATCAGAAGAAAATGGAATTTTGATTTTGAAGAAGTGTGAGGAAATTTTTAAAGATAAAAATGAAAAATTTATAGTAGGGCCAATGAATGGTAATACTTGGAAAAAATATAGAACAATGAAATGGTCAAATGGAGATAGTTTATTTTTATTAGAAAATGTTAATCCAATAGAGGATAATGATATTTTCATAAAATCTGGTTTTAAAGAATTATATACTTATACTTCTAATAAAGGTTTAGTAGAAGATGCATATACATCTAAAGCTTTAGATATTGCAAGAGAAAAATTAAAAGAAAAAGATATAAAAATAAGAAAATTTAATAAACAAAATTATTTAGAAGATTTGAAGAAAATATATAATGTATCTAAAGTAAGCTTTACTAGAAATCCATTCTATACACCAATAGAAGAATCTGAATTTTTAATGCAGTATGAGCAATATATAAATATGGTAGATGAAGATTTTATTTTAATTGCAGAAAAAGATGGAAAAGAAATAGCATTTATTTTTTGTGTACCAAATTTTAATGAATTAAAAGAAAACAAGCCACTTAAAACTCTTATATTAAAAACAGTTGCAGTACTTCCAGAATACGAAAATTTAGCAATAGGAAATGTTCTTCTTAGTGAAATTGCAAATATGGCAAAACAAAAGAATTTTAAAGAATGGATTTTTGCTTTTATGTATAGTAACAATACATCTCAAAAAATGGCAAAAAGAAATAATGCTCAAATAATCAGACAATATGCAATTTATGGTAAAGAGATATAATACTATTTATATTTGAAATTAATTAATTTGTGTGTATAGTAATATTGATTTAAAATTGGAGGCAAAAATGAATTTAGCTAATAAATTGATTCAAAATTGTGATAAATCTCCTAATAAAATATGTCTTGTTCAAAAAAATGATAAAATTACATATAGCGATTTATATAAAAAAGTTGCTAATTTTAAAATATACTTAGAAAGTCAAAAGATAAAAAAAGGTGATAAGGTTTTAGTATTAATGCCTATGTCAATTGAATTATATGTAAGTTTAATTTCTATATGGTCAATTGGCGCTATTCCTTGTTTTATGGATGCTGGATTTATAAAAAGTGGAATGAAAAATAATGAGTTTGATGATATAAATGCAGTAATAGGAATAACTAAGTATATTTTATATTCAAATATAAATAAAAACTTAAAAAAACTAAAAACAAAAATAAATGTAAATATTCAAAATAAGTTGAAGGTTAATCAAAAATTAGATATAGAAGAATTGGAAAATAATTATCCTGCTATTTTAACATATACTAGTGGTACAACTGGAAAGCCTAAAATAGCTTCGAGAACTCATGAGTTTTTGCAAATACAGGGTAATATTTTAGAAAATATATTAAATTATGAAAAAGATGATGTAGAATTATCTAGTATTCCAATATTTACTTTATCAAATATAAATACTGGAATTACAACTGTTATTACAGAAGGAAATTTTTCAAATTTAGGTAAGTCTGATCCTATAAAAATAGTAAATCAAATTTTGACTAAAGATATAAATAGAATTATGTGTGCACCAGGACTTTTAGATGTAATATGCAATTATTGTATGAAAAATAATATATCTATAGATAATGTAAAAAAGATATTTACAGGTGGTAGTGCTGTTTTTCTAGATTTTATAGATAGATTAAAAATAGTTTTTCCAAATGCAAAAATTACTACTTTATATGGTTCTACTGAAGCAGAGCCAATAGCTGAACTTAATATAGACGATATGAGTAGAGAAGACATAGAGCTAGTAAAAGGTGGTAAAGGAATTTTAGCAGGAAAAATTGTAGGTGTAGAAAATTGTTTAACAATAAATTATGAAATAAAAGAAATTGGAGAAATCTCTAGTAAAGAATTTGAAAATTTACAAACTAAAGGTGTTGGTGAAATTGTTGTTTCTGGAAAAAATGTTTTATCTGGATATGTAAATGGAGAAGGAGATAAGGAAAATAAATTTTCTGTAGATGGGGTTAAATTTCATCGAACTGGTGATTTGGGTTATATTGATGAACAAAATAGATTATGGCTTAGAGGAAGGATAAAACAGCCATTTTTTAATATTGAGGCTTGTTTGCATGGTAAATTAAAAATTGGGAAAACTGCTATATTTGAAAATGATGGCAAAATTGTTTTGGTTTTAGAAGAAAAAGATGATATATTAGAATCTGAAATACGAAAAGCTGTTGATTTTACTGCAATAGATGACGTGAAGTGGATAAAAAAAATTCCTGTTGATAAGAGACATAGTACGAAAGTGGATTATAAGGAATTAAAGAGAATTTTAAAAATTGAGTAGTTGATTGTTTTGATTATTCGTCAGACGGAAGCCGCTAGAATAAGATACCTATTTAATTTCACTCCCTCTCCCCAGATAAGATTCTGTAATTCACTGGCGTTCATAACAGAATCTAATCCGGTCCCCACGAACCGGTCGGAAATTAAATAGGAATCTTATTCTAGCTACTCTGTATTAGTGAATTTGTTTTTTATATTTTTAGTTTGAATTTATATTTTAAATTTTATATTTTATATTTTAATTTTATATTTTATATTTTAATTATATAGTTAAATTTTATATATTTAGGAGCGTTATATGAATTTTTTGAAAAAATGGTATACATATCAAAAAGAACGATTTCCGGTATTGGTTTATGGGTTGTATATTTTTTGTATTGTATTTGGGGTGTTTTGTTATACTAACTATTTTGGGAAGATTGATTATGAGGATAAAATTAAAGATTGGGTTTTTATTAGAGCTGTTGATCCTTATACTATTAATTATTTAAGTCTTATATCTATGTTTATAGTTGCTTTTTTGCAGTTTTTGATGGTTAGGATAATTGATGAATTTAAGGATTATGAAGAGGATTGTAAATATAGACCTTATAGACCAGTGCCTAGAGGACTTATAAGTTTGAAGGAATTAAAAATTCTATTTATAATTTGTGCAATAATTCAAATTGGTATTACACTTATTTTAAGAAGTCCAGCAATAGTGTTTTTGATTTTTTTGTGGATATTTTTTGCTATTATGAGTAAAGGATTTTTTATAAAAAAATTTTTAGATAAACATATTTTGTTGGAAGTTTTATTAGATGAACTTATGTTGCCATTTCTTATTTTATATCTTTCTAATTTTATTTATTTTTTAAGTTTTAAAGATTTGGTAAGTTTATTAGTTATTGGATATATTATTTCTTGGATAGTGGAAATTGCTCGAAAAGTTAGGTGTAAAGAGGATGAGGAGGAGGGAGTAAAAACATATACTGCAGTTTTTGGTATACCTAAAGCAGTTTTTATTCTAGTAGTATTGGAAACTTTATTAGCATTTGCTGTTTATAATGTTTTAGGAAGTAAATTTTTAATTCATATTTTGGTTACATATATAGTAATTAATTTATTTAATTTATTATTTATAATAGAAAAGAAAAAGATATTTGCAAAAGCTTGTGAGCTTTCAGCAAATTTGTATATAATGCTTGCTTATTTGAGTTTAGGATTATTAATATTTTAAAAAGGATTAAAAGATATGGAATATGTTTTAAATAAAACAAGTAAAAATTATGAGCTTATGGGTGGAAAAGCTACTGCATTATCTAAAATGGGAATGGTTATAGATAATATTCCTGATTGGTTTGTAGTTTCATATAAAGGATTTAATTTAGAGAATAAAAGTGTTTTAAGTGATGCTGAAAAAGAAATTGAAGAATGTTTAAAAAAATTTTCTGATAATACATATTTTGCTGTAAGGTCTTCTGCTGGAAATGAGGATTCTGCTGAAAATTCTTTTGCTGGTCAGTTTGATACTTTTTTATATGTTAAAAAAAGTGAAGTTGTAGATAAGGTTTTAGATGTATATATGTCTGCTTTTTCTGATAGAATTGAAACTTATAGAAAAGAAAATAATATAGAAGAAATTATGATTCCGTCTGTAATTGTACAAAAAATGGTAAATTCTGAAAAAGCAGGTGTTGCTTTTGGAGCAAATCCAGTAAATTCTAATGTTAAAGAGATTGTAGTTACTGCAGTATGTGGACTGGGAAGCGGTTTAGTTGATGGAATTGCTACATCTGATACTTATATAATTAAAAATAATGAAATTACAAAAAATATTGCTATAAAAGATTATTCTCATAAATTAAAAGAAGGAAAAGTTGTTCAAGTAGAAGTTGATAATGATTTAAAAAATATACAAATCTTAAGTGATGAGCAAATTGTAGAAGTTAAAAAATTAGTTAAAAAAGCAAGCGAGTTTTTTGGAAGATTTCAAGATATAGAGTGGGCTTATGAAAATAATAAATTATATTTACTTCAGTCTAGACCAATAACTACTATAGGAAATAATAAAGATGGAAAAATAAATGTTTTTGATAATAGCAATATTGTTGAAAGTTATGGTGGAATAACTACGCCACTTACATTTTCTTTTATTAGAATGGTCTATGAAAATGTTTATTTAGAGCTTTGTAAAATTTTTAAAGTTAAACAAGAAAAAATTGAAATAAATTCTCAAATGTTTAAAAATATGTTAGCTCTAATAGATGGTAGAGTTTATTATAATTTATATGGTTGGTATGGGCTACTTTCAATGTTCCCAGGACTTGGAAATAATAAAAAATTCATGGAGCAAATGATGGGGGTTAAAGAATCACTTCCAGATGATTTGTTTCCAGTACCAGAAGCAACTTTTAAAGATAAAATAGGGCTATTAAATACTGGATTTGGGTTAGTAAAAGGCTTTTTGAAAATTAGAAAGATGACAGATAAATTCTATGATAGATTAAATGATGCATTGCAAGATAAAGATATAGATAATATGGATTTATACGAACTTCATGATTATTATTATGAGCTTGAGAAAAAGTTATTACATAAATGGGATGCTCCATTAGTAAATGATTTTCTTGCTATGATTTTTTATGGACAACTTAAACAGAAGTGTAGAGAGATTTTTGAAGAAGATGGAGATTTAATTCATAATGATTTATTATGTGATGAAGGTGGAATAATTAGTAGTGAGCCTGCAAGAAGAATAAAAGAAATGGCTAAAGTAGTTAAAGATGATGATTCACTAATTGAGCTTTTGGAAAATGATGATGTTTTATTTATAAAAAAAGAACTTCCTAAATATCCTAAATTTGAAAAGATGTTAAATGAATATTTAGATAAGTTTTCTGATAGATGTTTGCAAGAATTAAAGCTTGAAACATTAACATTAAAAGATAATCCATCAAGCTTATATTCATCTATTGCTACATTTGCAAGAAGAATAAAAAATACAAAACTAGAAGAAATAGATGAAAAGAAAAATAGAATAGAAGCAGAAAAAAAGGTAAAAGAAAAATTAAAATCAAAACCAATTCAAAAAGCAAAATTTAACTTCATTTTAAAACAAGCTAGATATACAGTAAAAAATAGAGAGAATTTAAGATTTGAAAGAACTAGATTGTTTGGTAGAGTTAGAGAATTATTTTTAAGAATAGGATATTTGCTTACTTCAATGAATGTAATTGATGATAAAAGAGATATTTTTTATTTAGAAGTTGATGAAATCTTATTCTATATAGATGGAAAATCTACTACTAATAATCTTAGAGAACTTATAAAACTAAGAAAAGAAGAATATTTAAAATATAACATTACTTTGCCAGATGAGAGATTTTATTCTTATGGAGCTGTAAATATAGGAAATTCTTTTAAAAGAGAAGAAAATAATGTGATTAGTAATAGTGGTGAAGCAAAAATGGAATTGAAGGGAATTGGAGCATCACCTGGAAAAGTTAGAGGAAAAGTTAGAATTATAAAAAATCCTGCAAATGCTAAACTTAATCAAGGTGAAATATTAGTTGCAGAATATACTGATCCTGGCTGGATAATGCTTTTTCCATCAGCTAGTGGGATATTAGTTGAAAGAGGAAGTTTGCTTTCACATTCTGCAATAGTTTCAAGAGAGCTGGGTATTCCTGCAATAGTTGGAATAAGTGGTTTGATTTCTAGTTTAAAAGATGGAGATGAAGTAGAGTTAGATGGAACTACTGGAGTAGTAAATATTTTGAATTAAATAAAAGCCAAAATAGTTTTAATTCTATTTTGGCTTTTTATTCAGTAGGAAAGTTCTTTTCATGCTAAATAAATGTTTTCTAGTGCTGTATATCTTTATTTTTTTCTTCTATAATTTTTTTTCTTGCTAATAATATTTTTGTAAAATCTTCGTCAATTTCATTGAATTTATCAATTTTTTTATTTAAAATTTGTTTTATTGTTTCTAATTCAGTTTTCTTTTTTTGTGTCATAAAATTATTTAATTCCCTTTGAAATATACTATACTTTAAATAACTTTCGTAATCACTAAATTTGCTTCTATGTAACTCATTCCAATTTAAATCTTGTTCTGAAATTAAATAACTGAAATTATTAGTATATCCTTTTACTTGCTCAAAGAAGGTTTTTGGTTTAGAAGTTTTAGAAGAATTTGATGAACTTTTTTGTTGACTTTGTTTTGGCATTTCTTTTGATACTTCATTTTGATTTTCTTTTGGCATTTCTTTTGATACTTCATTTTGATTTTCTTTTGGCGTTTCTTTTGATACTTCATTTTGATTTTCTTTTGGCGTTTCTTTTGATACTTCATTTTGATTTTCTTTTGGTGTTTCTTTTGATACTTCATTTTGATTTTCTTCTGATTTTTCTTTTGGCATTTCATCAATAGTAGTAGATGATTTTTTTTCATTTTTTGGATTTTGCATATACCTTTCAAATTCTTCTGGGCTAATATTATATTCTTTTAATCTAGCATCAGTAAATTTTTTTATAGCTTTTTTTGTACCTATTTTCATTTCTTGTGGGAAATCGGATTCTAAAATCTCACTTATAAATTCATATTTATTAATATTAATTAATGCTTGAATATCTGAAATATTCTCTTTATCAGATCTATTGTCACAAGTTTCTTGTAATAATTTTAGTAAATCCATTTCATATATACTTAATACTTTTTGTTTTATTAATTTAGTAGTATGCTTTTTATTTCCAAATTTTGCAAATCTTTGAAGATATTTTGGTGATAACATATATTCGATTAACGAAAAAAATAGATTAGTATTGTTTTTAGTGGATATATTATTAATTTTTAATAGTTTTGAATATTCATTATTAACTATATTAAGTAATTGAGGTAAAGTAATATTTTTACTATATTGATTTTTTGATTCATTAGGTAGCTTTATTTTCATTATACACTTACTCCTTTTTTTTAAATAAACTTACATAATTATATCACAAAATACAATTTAAGTAAATGTTTTTTTTGAATTTTATAAATACCTTGATTTATTAAATATTCAATTATTTTATAAAAATAATTGAATAAAAAAATGTTATATGATACAATACAAACGTTCGGAAAAATATTAGGTTAAACTATATTAATTTTTAAATTAGAAGGAATAAAATTGAAAATATATAAATTTTGTAAAGATCAACATTTGTAAATTGCTGGGCTTGAAGAAGTATATAAAAGAATTTAAAAATATTTTTTACAAAATAAAAATTACATAAGAATAAGATTAGGAGTACATATATGAAAAGGAAAAAAGGAAAAAAAAGAGATTGGAAAAAAGAACTTATAGTATTAATTATAACTTTATTAATTTTATTAATTTATAATAATTATAGTAGTGAAATTGAAGCTTATGCAACTAATTATTTTAATGTAAATGTAGTTAAAGAAAATTCAGTTAAAGAAAATTTAAATATTAAAACAACTGGAAGCTTTAACTTAGATAATATACCAGAATATAGTGGTTCCCCATATATTATAATAAATGATAATATACCTAATTTTTCAAATAATGATTATACAAAGGAAGAATTTGAATTTTATTCTGATTTAGATGAACTTGGTAGATGTGGAGTAGCTTATGCTAATATTTGCAAAGAAATTCAGCCTAAAATAGGAGAAGAAAGAGGAAATATTAGTAGTATACATCCATCTGGATGGAAGAATAAAAATTATAAGAAATTGGGAGGATTTATATATAACAGATGCCATTTAATTGGATGGCAATTATCTGCCGAAAATGATAATCCTAAAAATTTAATTACAGGAACAAAATATATGAATGTTGATCGGAATGTTACCTTTTGAAAACCAGGTAGATGATTATTTAGAAGAAAAAGAAAATTTAAATAATCATGTATTATATAGAGTAACGCCAATTTTTGAAGATAAAAATTTAGTTGCAAGCGGAGTACAAATGGAAGCTTATTCTGTAGAGGATAATGGAAAAGGTGTATCTTTTAATGTTTTTGTTTACAATGTTGAACCTGGAATAGATATAGATTATGCAACAGGAGATAATAAAATTTCAAAATAATTCAAAGGTGTTCAAGGAAAATTACTAAATTTTGTCTTGTGCACCTTTCAATTATTTTGAAATTAAATATTATTGACTAAAAATTCTTTTTTTTATATAATTTTCTTGAGAATCAGTAAAAGGAGGTTTACAATGATAGAAGAAATCGAAATTTTAATAGAAGAAAAAAAATTTAATGATTTAAGAAGAGTATTAGAAAGTATGAACTCCGCTGATTTTCCGTCGATATTTGAAGAAGTTTCTGATGATAAGTTAATTGTAATTTATAGAATATTATCTAAAGAAAAAGCTGCAGAAGTATTTGCTGAATTAGATTCTGATATTCAAGAAAAATTAATAAATAGTTTTACTGAAAAAGAATTGAAGGATGTAATAAATGAACTATTTATGGATGATACAGTCGATTTAATTGAAGAAATGCCTTCAAATGTAGTGAAAAGAATTTTAAAAAATGTAAAATCAAGTGATAGAAAAATTATAAACGAATTATTAAATTATCCTGAGGATAGTGCTGGAACAATTATGACTACAGAATTTGTTGATTTAAAAGAGAATATGACTGTTGAACAAGCTTTTGAAAAAATAAGAAAAATTGGGCTTCAAAAAGAAACTGTGTATAATTGTTATGTATTAAGTGTAGATAGAAAATTAAAAGGAATAATAGATTTAAAAGATTTATTAATTGCAGAAAAAGATGAAAAATTAAAAGACATAATGAATGTAAATGTAATAACTACGAATACTTTAGAAGATAAAGAAAATGTTGCAAAAATGTTTGATAAATATAATTTTTTTGCTCTTCCAGTTGTAGATAAAGAAAGAAGATTAGTTGGTATTATAACAATTGATGATGCTATAGATGTATTGCAAGAAGAGGTAGATGAAGATTTTTCAAAAATGGCTGCCGTTTCACCTAGTGAAGATACTTATTTTAAAACTAGTGTATTTTTACATGCTAAAAATAGAATTGTTTGGCTTATTGTACTTATGCTTTCATCAATAGTTACAGGTGCAATAATAACAAAATATGAAGCTGCATTTGCATCTGTTCCAATTTTGGTTGCATTTATTCCAATGATAATGGGAACTACTGGTAATTGCGGATCACAAACTTCAACATTAATTATTCGTGGTATGTCAAATGATGAAATAGAATTAAAAGATTATTTTAAAGCTATTTGGAAAGAATTTAGAGTAGCTATATTAGTAGCCCTTATGTTAGGCTTAGCAAATAGTATAAGAATACTAATTCAATATAAAGATATTAAACTGGCTGAAACTGTATCTTTATCGTTACTCGGTACAGTTGTTGTTGCAAAAATATTAGGATGTTCTTTACCAATGCTTGCAAAAAAATTAAATATTGACCCTGCACTTATGGCTACTCCTGTTATTTCAACTATATCTGATATGTGCTCTGTATTAATTTTCTTTAAAGTAGCAACATGGGTTATGGGATTAAATATAACTATCTAAATACTATATTTTTAGGTTAATTTAAGTTTTGTCTTGTAAAATAATAAATAGAAGGTGATATTTAAATGAAAATATTAATAATAGAAGATGATAAAATATTATCAAAAACCATTGAGCAATGTACTTGTCAAAAGTATGATGCAGATAGAGCATTTGATGGTGCTGAAGGATTGATTTATGCAAGGCAGAATATATATGATGCAATTATTTTAGATTTAATGATGCCAATAATGAGTGGATATGATGTTTTAAAAAAGATGCGAGAAGAAAAAATTCTAACTCCAGTTTTGATTTTAACAGCTAAAGATGGTTTAGATGATAAAGTTAAAGGTTTTAGATTAGGAGCTGATGATTATCTTTCAAAACCATTTGAAATAGCTGAACTTATTGCTAGAATTGATGCATTAATTAGAAGAACTTCTGGAAATTATTCTGAGAATAATATTTTAGAATTTAAAGATTTAGTTTTAGATTTAAATAATAGAAAAGTAAAAGTAAAAAATGAAGAGATTACTTTACCAGGAAAACAATTTGATGTTTTAGAGTATTTAATAAATTCTAAAAACACTATAATTACTAAAGATCAGATTTTTGATAAAATATGGGGATTTGATTCTGATACAAGTACAAATGTAATTGAAGTTTATACTAGTGGACTTAGAAAAGAATTAAAGAAAATAGGTTATGACCAATATTTAAAAACAATTAGAGGTGTTGGATATATATGGTCTGAATAGGTGAGTTAAATGAAAGAAAAACAAAATTTAAATAATTTGTTATTTAATCATATGAAATTAAATTTACTTGCTTTTTCTATTATTTTTATACTTTTTGGTTTATTTATTTTTCAAACAGTTAGTAGAATAACATATAGATCTATAGATGAAGAATTATTAAATGCGATTGATAAATTTAAAATTGTAGAATTAAATTATAATATTCCTGTTTTTAATTTTAATAAAGATTCTTTCGGTAATGGAAATTATGAAAATCCTTTTGAAAATTTTGGTATTATAAATGAAAGAGATTATTATTTATCAAGAAGAATTAATAATCCTAAAATTATATGTTTATTAAGAGATTCTGATTATAAAATATTAAATAAAGAAGATTTAGGAAGAAATGTGCAAGCTTATTTTGAGAATTTAAGTTTTGATGTAAATAACTTAAATGAAATTTATGAAATAAAATTTGATTCTAAATATTATTATAGAGCTATTAACCTAAAAATTGATTCTACATCTAATGACAATGAAGATAGATATATTCAATTACTAATAAATGTTGATAGTGAAAAAAATCTTTTGAATAGTTATATGCAAATTATAATATCTGCTATTTTATTTGGAATTGTTTTATCAATTGTTGCAAGTTATATTTTATCTAAAAAAACCTTAGTTCCAATTAAAGAAATTGTAGAACGTCAAAGTGAATTTGTAGAAAATGTATCACATGAACTTAGAACTCCTTTAACAATAATTCAAGCTAAACAAGAATTATTATTAAAGGAACCAGATAGTAAAATTATTGATAAAATTGAAGATATTTCTTTATCTATTGAAGAAACTAAGAGATTAAGTAAACTTACTAAAGATTTACTTTTACTTACAAGAGCTGATTCGAAAAATATTACAATACAAAAAGAAGAAATAGAAATTGATAGATTTATTGAAAATTTAGTAAAACCATATATTGAGTTTGCGCAAATGCAAGAAAAAGAAATTATTTTGGATTTGAATTTTAATCAAGTAGTTAGTGCTGATATAAATAAATTGCATCAATTAATTGTAATTTTATTTGATAATGCATTAAAATATACTGAAAATGGAGATACTATTACAATTTCAACTTATTTAAAAGATGGAAAATGTATTATAGATATAAAGGATACAGGAATAGGAATAAGTGATGAAGGTCTTAAAAGAGTTTTTGATAGATTTTATAGAGAAGATAAAGCTAGAAATAGAGAAACAGGAGGTGCTGGTTTAGGATTAGCAATTGCTTATTCAATAGTTGAAGCACACAATGGGTCAATAAAAGTTTTTCATAATAAACCAAAAGGAACTATTTTTAGTATAAAATTGCCAAGATAAAATAATTTATGATTTTATTTTTTAAATTTTAAATATTTACAAAAAAATCAAGTTATGATATTATAAATTAAATCAATAGATTTAGGAGGATTTATGGCAAATACATCATTTCAGATAAAATTAGGTAATTTAAGATTATTTAAAAAAATGAAAAAATATAAATTAGATGCTGAAAAAATTTGATTATGATTGAAGGTTATGAATATTTATCTTGTGAAATTCCGGAATCTAATATTATTGAAATGATAAAAATTATGCATGTAAAGAATTTATTGATTTTATAATACAATAAAAAGAGAAAAAAATTTTGGAATATGAAAATTCTGAAAGATAGTTTTTTTATAGTTAATTTTTTTATATAGGAGAAGAATATGTCTGAAATTAAATTTGAAATAGTTGAACAATTAGGAGTAATTTCTGAAAATGATAAAGGATGGAAAAAAGAGTTAAATTTAGTTAGTTGGAATGAAAGAGAACCCAAATATGATTTAAGAGATTGGAATGATACACATGAGAAAATGGGAAAGGGAATTACACTTTCTAAAGAAGAAGCAAAAAAACTAATGAATATTTTAAAAGATAAAATATAATATTCTAAAAGTGAGCATTGCTCGCTTTTTAAATTTTAAATAAAAATTAAATTTATATTATAACTTAGATACATAAAAAATATATAATTTAAATTGAACAAAGGAGTAATATATGCAATACAAGATTGATTATATGAAAGAGTTAGAATTGAATACTACAATAAATTTGATAAAAGATGTATATGATGAATTTAATAAAAGTGATTATGAAGATGATGAAATAGATAATTTTTATAGTTTTATAGAAGAAGATACAATAAAAGAAAAAATAGATTCAGGAGAGATGATAATTTTAGTTGCTAGAACTACATATAATCAAATAATAGGAGCAATAGCAGTTTCAGCAGAAAATCAAGTTGAATTATTATTTATAGATAAAAAATTTCAAAGAAAAGGGATAGGTACAAATTTATTAAAATATGCTGTAAATTTATGTAAATACAATGATAATTGTATTCAAAAGATTATGGTTAATTCTTTTTTATGCTCAGTAGAATTTTATCGTAAATTTGGATTCAAAGAAGTAGAAGATTTTGATAATATTTATAAAAATATTTATTTTCCAATGGAATTTTTTATTGTAGAAAAAGAACTAGATAATGATAAAGAAAAGTCAAAAATTCAAAATGATGAAATTTATGAGATTTTAACTAATTTTTATTCAGAAACAGATGAAGAAAATCGTTTAAAAATATCTAAAAAAGGAAATTTAGAATTTATAACTACTACTACATATATAGATAAATATTTGTGTAAAGGAGACAAAATTTTAGAAATAGGAGCAGGAGCAGGAGTATACTCAAATTATTATGCAAATCAAGGTTATAAAGTTGATGCTGTTGAATTATTAGATGTAAATTTAGAAAAATTGAAAAAAATAAAAAGAAATAATTTAAAAATACATAAAGCAAATGCTACAGATTTAAGTAAGTTTGATGATAATAGTTTTGACATAACTCTTTGCTTAGGTCCTATGTATCATATATTTACTGAGGAAGAACAAAATAAGGCTATACAAGAAGCTATTAGAGTTACAAAACCTTGTGGAAAAATATTTTTTGCATATATTACAAATGAATCTGTTATAATAAACTATTTTTTAAGAGAGCACCATTTAATAGATCAAAAACATTTGTTAAATGAAGATTATATTGTTAAAAATAATCCAAATGAAGTTTTCTATGTTTGTACTGTTCAAGAATTTAAAAATAGAATGAAAAATTTTAATGTAAGATATTTAAATAATGTGGCAACAGATGGAATTGCTAGTATTATAAATGATGATTTGGAATATTTAGAGGATGATGAATTCGAAGAATGGGTAAAATATCATTTAGCTACTTGTGAAAGAAAGGATTTAATTGGATATAGTTCACATGCATTATATATTTGTGAAAAAGAGTAATAAATAGATATTAGCCAGCAGAAATGAAGTGTTTTCTACTGGCTAATAAAGTTTGGAATTCAAAAAAGTAAGTTTATTTTTTTTGTTGTACAGTGATAATATACTTTATAGGTTTGTATTCTATTTCTTTTGAATCAAGGATAGATAAATCACTCTTTTTTAAATATTTAAAGATATAGTCCTTGTTCTGGTATGATGCTTGTATAAGTTCTTTGATTATTGCGGGTTGGGTTTTCTTGTTAAAAAAAAACCTGCAGGTGCGAATTTTATAAATGTATGGTTCTATAGTATAGTTGTAGTTTGTCTTAATGTAAATAATTTGATCTGGTGAAAGTGACCAAACTAAACGACCATTTGGTCTTAAAGAATCCAACCGGCATTTCATATTGTAAGTGATTGTATCGTCTTTTTGCTTTTTTCTGTACTTGGTATAACACTTTTTGTTTTTTGCTGTGAATTTCTTTGTCATATTTAAGTCCTCCTTTTTAAATACCAAACAACTATAAGAAATTAACATAATTATATAATAACATTCTTTTGTCAAATATGCAACTAAATTATTAAAATATATTGATTTTTTTTTTAATTGTTATATAATATAGAAAAACTAATTTGAGAATTTTATTCTTTCATAATATCTAAATTATGAAAAAAAAGATAATATATGGGGGCAAAATATTATTTTTAAATAATATTTTGCCCTCTTTTTTTTCAAAACAAAATTCTTTTGTATTTCTTTTTGTATCAAATTAGTAAAAGAGAAGAGAGGTGATGCCTATAAGTTACTATAATTGTATAATAATGTTCTTATATGAATTATTTTAAATTACACACAAACTAAAAAAGAGGCGATTTTAAAATCGTCTCTTTTAATATTCAGTAGGAAAGTAACTTGAACTTTGCAATATATTTTAACAGTCTAACATGAGAAAAAGTTCATTATTGTTCTGTATGTAAAATAATTATTTTTTATCATCTTTAAGAACTTCTTTTATAGCTCCTAAACTACTTAAAGTAGATGTTGCTTCAAAAGGAATAAAGATTTTATTAGCTTCACCTTTAGCAACTTCTTGAAGAGCTTCTAAAGATTTTAATTGTACTAATTTTTCATCAGGACTTGCATTTTTAATAGCTTCATAAACCATTTGAATTTCTTTTGCTTTAGCTTCAGCAACTTGTTTTATAGCATCAGCCTCACCAGTAGCTCTTCTAATTTTAGATTCTCTATCTGCTTCTGCATCTAAGATAGCAGCTTGCTTTCTACCTTCAGCGAGAGTAATTGCAGATTCTCTTTCACCTTGTGCTTGTAATATTAAAGCTCTTTTATTTCTTTCTGCATTCATTTGTTTTTCCATTGCATCTCTAATATCAGCTGGTGGAGTAATATCTTTTATTTCAACTCTATCAATTTTGCATCCCCAAGCATCTGTAGCTTCATCTAATATAACTCTAAGTTGATCATTTATTTCATCTCTGGAACTAAATGTTCTATCTAATTCCATTTTACCTACAATATCACGAATAGTAGTAATAGCTAAATATTCAATACCTTTCTTTAAATTTTGAATTTCATATACAGCTTTTGCTGGATCTGTAATTTTATAGAAAACAACTGTATCAATTGTGATAGTTACATTATCTAGAGTGATAACTCCTTGTGGTGGAACATCCATTGTTTGTTGTTTTAAACTTACTACAGATCTAATTGTATCAATAAATGGTACAATTATTGTAAGCCCTGCAGTAGCTACTTTATGAAATCTTCCTAATCTTTCAACAATGCAAACTTCAGATTGTCTAACAACTTTAATTGATTTTGCAGCAATAACAATGATGATAAATAATAACACTAATAAAAATATCATTTTAAAATCCTCCTAAAATTTAATTAATTTGTTTTACAATTGCTTTTACGCCTTCAATTTTTTCAACTATAATATTTGCCCCTTCTGGTATAACATTATTATCAATTGATTTTGCTGACCAAATTTCTGTATTAATTTTTATTTGTCCTGTTCCTTTAATTGGATTAATTTCTTTTGTAACTATACCTTGGTCACCTTCAATAGATGAAGAGCTAATTTTTTGATCAGAATTAGATTTTTGAAATTTTTCTACAAATGGCTTAGTTGTAAATAACAAAATTGTTGAACTTATAATAAAAATAGTAAATTGTATAACAAAAGATTTTATAAAAAGACTAAATATCATTGCAATTAAAGCTCCAAGTGCAAACCAAAATATTAAAAATCCAACAGTTAGCATTTCCATTATTATACATGCGCCAGCAATTATTAACCAAATTTGCCACATAATTTCTCCTTTCTGTCAAGGAAAAACTTGACACATTACATAAATTTACATTTTAATTATACAATATAATAAAAAAAAAATAAAGTATAAAAATGACTTTTTTTATAAAATTTTGTTTGATATATTCAAAAAAGGTATTTCTTTGTAAATTTCTATTTACTTTTTTTTTATTATAATATATATTAAAAAAGTAAAAATTATTTAGGAGAATGTAATGAATAAGAAAAATAATAAAAAGAGACTTATAAAAAGACGCTTATTTATAGTAATAATAATTACAATTATATTACTTTTCATAATAAATAAGTTTTTTTTTAGTTCTAAAAATAAAATAAATGATAAAACTATTTTAGTAATAGGCGATCAAGTTGAAAATTTAGAAAACGATATAATTATAGATTCATTAAAAAATGTATATTTATCATTTGATGATGTAAAAAATATATATGATAAAAATATTTTTTATGATGAAGTTAGTAAAAATGTTATTACTACTTTTAATAAACATATTGCGATATTACAGTTAAATCAAAGCGAAATAGAAGTTAATGATGCTAAGAGTGCTATAAAAGGAAAATTAAAATTTATTGATAATTGCTTATATATACCAATTTCTGATATGAATTTAGTTTATGATTTTGAATTAAATTATTCTAATGATTCAAATATCGTATTTTTGGATAGTATTTCTGAACATAAAACAGAAGGAAAAGTACAAAAAAATGTTAAATTAAAACAAGTGGATAATGTTTTTAAAAATAATTCTATAAATTTAAATAAAGATGAAAATGTAACAATTTTTGAAGAAGATGGCAATAAATATAAGGTAAGATCTGAAGATGGAGTTATAGGTTATATAAAAAAAGATAAAATAGTAGAAATAAAAGAAGTAAGACAAGATATGATAGATAAAAAAATAAAAGATGTTAATATTTTATCAAATTATTCAGAAGTAAAAAGTGATTACCCAAATTTGCAAATTGATTCAAAGAAAAATAATGTTGTAATTCCAGAAATTTTTTCTATAAATGATGATAAAGCAGTTGAATTAAAGGTTTCTATAAACAGTGAAACTTACAAAAAATATATTGAATGGCTAGATAGTAATAAAATAAATTTATGGGCAACAATAACAAATTCTGCAGATATTTCTAATATTATGCTAACTTATGATGGAAGAAAAGAGCTAATCAATAATATACATAAAAAGTTAATAGAAAATAATTATAAAGTGCTAAATATTGATTTTGAAAAAATAAATGATATTAATAGCTTTTATAGATTTATAATTGAAATTACACCGAGATTAAAAGAGTCTGGAATAAAAACGGTGGTTACTTGTAATGATACAATTAACGAAGAAAAAATTTCAAATATAGTAGATTATTTAGTAAAGGAAGATTAAGTATGAGTAAATTAGGTAAGATAATAGTAAGTATAATTTTGTTAATTTTTATTATTGGTGTTATATCTATTATGAGTGGTGTAATATATTACAATAATTCTTTAAAAACTTATGAACTACCAGAAAACGGAAAAGAAATTACGGTTGAAATTCCAGAAAAAACAGGAATAAGTGGTATAGCAGATATTTTGACTGAAAATAAGGTTATAAAAAATGCTTTAACATTTAAAATTT
This sequence comes from uncultured Clostridia bacterium, assembly GCA_947630235.1. GTDB lineage: Bacteria > Bacillota > Clostridia > TANB77 > CAG-508 > Scatovivens. Next base: position 19,974 of record CANRGN010000012.1, on the reverse strand, counting down.
ATATAAAATTAAATAAAAAAACAAATCTTCAAGCAGGAAAGTATGTATTTAATAATGGTAAAGATGATGTTGAAAGTATTGTTAAAAAATTATGTTCAGGAGATATTTTAGATGAGGCTATAAAAATAACTTTTATAGAAGGAAAGAATATGAAATATATTGCAAAAACAATTGCTGAAAATACAAATAATAGCGAAGATGATGTTTTTGCTTTAGTACAAAATGTAGACTATTTGAATGAGTTAATAGATAAATATTGGTTTATAACAGATGAGATTTTGGACGAAAATATTTATTATCCACTTGAGGGTTATTTACTTCCAGATACTTATACATTTGAAAATGTAGATGTTAGTGTTGAAGATATTTTTTCAAATATATTAAATTATACAGATAAATATTTATCTTCATACAGAGAAGAAATAGAAGGTACAATGCTTACAGTACATCAATTATTAACTCTTGCTTCAGTAGCTGAATTAGAAGGTTCTACTTTAGAAGAAAGAGAAGAAATTGTTGGTGTATTTTATAATAGATTAGATCAAAACATGTCTCTTGGAAGTGATGTTACTACTTATTATGCAGTAGGAAAAGAATTATCAGATGGTGATTTAACTGCCAAAGAAATTGCTACAGAAAATTTATATAATACTAGAGCAGAAAATATGAAAGGTAAAATTCCAATAGGTCCTATTGGAAATCCTAGTAAAATTTCTATTGAAGCAGTAATTCATCCAAAGGAGACAAGTGCTTTATATTTTGTTTCTGATAAAAATAAAAAAGTATATTTTACAGATACTTATGAAGAACACCAAAATTTAATAAAAAATTTAAAAGAATCAAATTTATGGTATGAATATTAACTTTATGATAGGAGCTAATAAATGAGTAAAAATTTGGAACAATATAAACAAATAGAAAGAAGCATAATTACTAAATTCCGTAAATATATATGGAATAAATTTATGAAAGCAGTTATTGATTATAAGCTAATTCAAGAAAATGATAATATAATGGTATGTATAAGTGGTGGTAAAGATTCTTTTTTGCTTGCAAAATGTATTCAAGAGTTAATAAATCATGGAAAATTTCCTTTTAAAGCTAGATTTGTTGTAATGAATCCTGGATATAATGAAAGTACCAAAGAATGTATCATAAATAATGCAAAAATTTTAAATGTTCCTATTGAAATGTTTAATAGTGATATTTTTGAAGTAGTTACAGAAACAGATTTTAGAAATCCTTGCTATTTGTGTGCTAGAATGAGAAGAGGTTTTTTGTATAATAAAGCTAAAGAATTAGAATGTAATAAAATTGCTCTTGGTCATCATTTTGATGATGTAATAGAAACCACTCTGTTATCAATGTTTTACGGAGCAGAAATAAAAACAATGCTTCCAAAATTACATAGTAAAAATTTTGATGAGGTAGATTTAATAAGACCATTATATTTAGTAAAAGAGCAATCTATTATTTCTTGGATGAATTATAATAATTTAAAATTTATAAATTGTGCTTGTAAATTTACAGAAAATATTGCATTATTAGATGATGGAACTAGTAAAAGAAAAGTTATGAAAGATTTAATACAAAACTTAAGAAAAGAATATAAAGAAATAGATTATAATATTTTTAAAAGTATGGATAATGTGAATTTAGAATGTGTTTTAGGTACGAAAAATCATGGTGAATATCATAGTTTTTTACAAGATTTTGAAGAAGAAAAAAGAAAGCAGAATGAATTAAAAAATCAAATTGAAAAAAATGATTTTACAGAATAAAAGTTTGGTTATTTTGAAAATAAAACTTAAAAAGTTTTATTCTTTTTTTGTAATCTTAAGCATTTATTACCAAATAATTATAAAAAAATAACACATTATATTATTATGAAATAAAAAGGAGGATAAAGCTCGTTATTTTGGTATAAAAATAAAGTTATAAAATTTTAATTTTGATTTTTTTTATAAAAATTATTGATGATAATAAATTTGGAAGACATAAATATCAAATTTATGATTTATACAAGGTGTATCCTGAAGATACTAGTTGCTTGGAACAAAATACTGATGGAAAGAGAGAAGTAACTCTAATAACATGCACGAATGATTCAAAACAAAGAATAATAGTAAAAGCAAAAGAAGTTTACAATTTATGATATTTTTCTTGATATTTAATATTTTATTAAATTAATGATAATATTATAAAAATTTGCTTGGAAAATTAAGAATGATAAAAGAAGTTTTATGCTAAATTTGGATATTTAATTATTAAAATTTCAAATCAAATAGATGCATTTAAATATGTATAAAGATGAAAAAATTTTCTATCTTAGTTGAAAAATATAAAATCTTTTTAATATAACTATTGATTATGATTGATTTTTATGATAATATATTCTTATTAGATTGTCGAAAAAATGACAAAATTCTACAGATGTTAAGGAGAAAAAATATGAGATTGTGGAATGGTTTAACACCACATAGTATAGTGAGATATAACGAAAAATTATATAAAATAAAAGCTTTTTATATAAAAGATAATCAAAAATTTGCAGATTTAATTGATGGAGAAAATAAAGAATTGAAAAATATTAATATAATGGATTTAGAAAAAGTAGATGATTAAACCTTTAGAAATTTGCTAAAGGTTTTTTTGTCGAAAGTTGTCGATTATAGAAAGGAAGAAAAATGATTTATCCTGAATTTTTAAAGATTGGTGATACAATAGGTGTTCCTGCACCATCAGATGGAGCGTATAATGAAACAAGTAAAATTCGTTTCAAAAATTCAATTAAACATTTTGAAGAAATGGGATATAAAGTTATAGTATCAAAACATCTTTATAATTCAAAAATGGCTAGAAGTGCTAGTGCAAAGGAAAGAGCAGAAGAATTAAATGAAATGTTTGAAAATAAAGATATTGATATGATAATTTGTGCTGCTGGAGGAGAATTTATACTTGAAATTTTACCATATGTAGATTTTAATAAATTAGTACGAAATCCAAAATTTGTACAAGGCTTTTCTGATCCTACTGCTATAATGTATTCTATTACTACAAGATTTGATATAGCTACAATTAATTCTATTAATTTTAAATCTTTTGGAATGGAGCCTTTAGAAATTGATTTAAAAAATAATTTAGAAATTATTAAAGGTAATATTATTAAGCAAAAAAGCTTTGAATTATATGAAGAAGAAGGAAAAACTAGAGTTACAGGCTTGGAAGGATATAATTTAACAAATAAAGTAGAATGGAAAGTATTTGAGAGCAAAGAAGCTCATTTTAGAGGCAGAATAATTGGTGGCTGTTTTGATAGTATAATTGAAATTATTGGAACAAAATATGATGGAGCAAAACAATTTATTGAAAAATATAAAGATGATGGTATAATTTGGTATTTGGATAATTGTGAAATGTCTTTAGAATCAGTAATTAGAAACTTATGGAAATTTAATGAATTTGGATATTTTAATTATGTAAAAGGAATTATTTTTGGAAGATTTGGATGCAATAATACTGTTTTAGGTTATAATATAGAAACGGCTTTTAAAGATAGTGTTTTATCGAATTTAAATGTTCCAATCGTTTATGATGCAGATATATCACATAAAGGACCATCTATGACAATAATAAATGGAGCTATTGCAGATGTTGAAGTAAAAAATTCAAAAGGTACTATAAACCTTGAACTAATATAGGTAATTATATTTTTATATAGGCGATTTTAAATCGCCTTTTAATATTTTTTATTCAGTAAGAAAGTTTTGTGTAGATAGGCTGAATAAAAACATTATTGTTATTGAAATGATTTATAATTTGATATTATGTTTTATCACCTTGACGATGTTGACATAAAATGATAATATTATTGTTATAAATATAAAGAAATATTTGGTGAGAAAATGATTAGAATTAAAAATATAAAGATTTATGAAGATATAAAAGATAGTGAAATATTAAATTATGTATTAAAAAATAATAAATTAAATATAAAAGATGTAAAATCTTGGAACATATTTAAAAAATCTATTGATGCAAGAGATAAAAATAATGTTCATTATGTTTATACTATAGATTTAGAATTAAATGGTGAGAAAGAAAAAAGATTTGAGAAGGTAGAAAAATATTCTTTTCCAAAAATAGATGTAAAAAGAAAATCTAGTTTTAGACCTGTAATTGTAGGATTTGGACCAGCTGGAATGTTTGCTGGTTTAATACTTGCTGAGTATGGGTTGAAACCTATTATTTTAGAGCAGGGGAGTAAAGTAGAACAAAGAATTAAAGATGTTCAAGAATTTAGAAATAAAGGAATTTTAAATCCATTGTCTAATGTTCAATTTGGTGAGGGTGGTGCAGGAACATTTTCAGATGGAAAATTAAATACTGGAAATACTAATATTTATTCTAGAAAAGTATTAGAAGAATTTGTTCGTTTTGGAGCTCCAAAAGAAATTTTATATACTTCTAAACCTCATATTGGAACAGATAATTTAGTAGATGTAGTTAAAAATATTAGAGAATATATAATTTCTAAAGGTGGAGAAATTTTCTTTAATGAAAAAGTAACTAATTTTAATATAAAAGATGGAAAAATTTTTTCGGTTATAGCAAAAAAAGAGTATCAAACAGATACTGTTATTTTGGCTATAGGTCATAGTGCTAGAGATACTGTTAGAAAATTATTTGATTTAGGAGTTAAAATTGAACCAAAAGATTTTGCTATAGGAGTAAGAATTGAACATTTACAGCAAATGATTGATGAAGCTCAATATGGAAATAAAACAAAACTAAAACTTCCATCTGCTGATTATAAACTCGTTTATCATGCAAAAAATGGAAGAGTAGCATATAGTTTTTGTATGTGCCCAGGCGGAGAAGTTATAGCATCATCTTCTGAGCCTGAAACCATTGTTACTAATGGTATGAGTAAGTTTTCAAGAGACGGAGAAAATGCTAATAGTGCTCTACTGATAAATGTAAAAACTAGTGATTTTGAATCTGATAATCCTCTTAGTGGAATGGACTTCCAAGAAAAAATAGAAAAAGAAGCATATATATTAGGTGGCAAAAATTATTTTGCACCAATCCAAAGAGTTGAAGATTTTTTAAATAACAAAAAAACTTTAGAATTAGGTAAAATAAAGCCTACTTATATGCCAGGAGTGACAAAATCTAATTTAAATGAAATTTTACCAGAGTTTGTAAGTGAAACATTAAAAGAAGCATTAATTGAATTAAACAAAAAATTAAATTGTTTTGCAGAAAAAGATGCTATTTTAACTGGTGTTGAAACTAGAACATCTTCTGCTGTAAAAATTGTAAGAGATAAAGAAACTTTACTTTCAAACATAGAAGGTTTGTATCCTTGTGGAGAAGGCGCAGGTTATGCAGGTGGAATTATGACCTCTGCTATTGATGGAATTAAATGTGCTATAAAAATTATTAGTTAAATTGTTTTAGGTGTTCAAGCCAAAAAACCTGAGCTGATTTATCAGCTCAGGTTTTTTTTATTCAGTAGGACAATTTTTGTAGTTAAGCTAAATAAAAGCATTGCACACAATTTTTGTCAAAATTGGCGCACGAACAATTTAACGTGGACTTTGCAATATACTTTAACAGTCTGACATAAGAAAATGTCCACTATTGTTCTTTATAACTAATCATCACATCTATTGCAACAGAAGAATGAAAAAATTATGTGTAATAGATTTATTAGTGATAAAATTAGAAAGAATGCTATTGCTGCAACTACTAAAGCTGATGCAACAGAAGCTGTTACTACCCCAGTACTAGAAAGAGCAATTGCAGGTAAAACAATAGATCCAACTATAGATGGAACTAAGCACAATTTATCTATTATTTTACAATTTCTATTATTGCATATATTACTTATTATTATATAAAGTAGACCTAAAATACCTAAAACTAATGTTATAATTATGATTGCTGTAACTGTAGTTATAAGTCCACTAAAAAAACTTGCTGCTATAGCAACTGCACCAATTAAAGCTGAAATTATTGTTATAGCACAACAACAATTATTATCTTTATTAAAACACATGACTTATCCCTCCTTTAGTATATAATATGCCAGTGTATAATTTATGTTAAAAAATCAAAATAAATATTTACAAATTTATTTTTTATATGATATTATTATCACAACCAAAAATAATAAATTAAAAACTAAAGGAGAAGAAAAATGGAAGTAAATCAAGAAAAAAGAGAAAAATTTATGGAATTTGCAGGAAAAAGAGTAAACAATGTATTGCATGATATTCAAATTTTAGAACCAATGGCTAGGAGTAATTCTTATGATTTTACAAAACAAGATGTAGAAGAAATGTTTTTAGCAATGCAAGATACATTAAACAATGTAAAAGCAGAATTTGATAAAAAATTTGAAGAAAAAGCTAGAAGTGAGAGAAAAACTTTTACATTTGGAAATAATACAAATTCAGTTATAGATAATACAGAGGAAAATAATACAGAAGAAAATGATACAACATTAACTGTATAAATAAATAGGATATATAGTTGTGAGCGATTATTAATCGCTCATTTTTTTGACTAATTTTATAGGTATATAAAAAATTTTTAAGAATATTATTTATAGGGCTTGACAAATTATATAAAAAGGTATAAATTATTAGCAGTTAAAACTTGTGAGTGCTAAAATATTTTATATTGAGGAGGTATTTTATTATGATTAAACCATTAGCAGATAGAGTATTAGTAAAAATGGTAAAAGCTGAAGAAACTACAAAAAGTGGAATTATATTATCAGCTGGTTCAAAAGAAAAACCACAAATAGCAGAGGTTGTTGCTGTTGGCCCAGGAGGAATGGTTGATGGAGAAAAAGTTGAAATGAATGTTAAGGTAGGACAAAAAGTTATTACTAGTAAATATTCAGGAACAGAAGTTAAATATGAGGGAGTTGAATATATAATAGTAAGACAAAATGACATTTTAGCTGTTGTTGAATAAAAAAGAAAATAAATTATATAAGATAATAAAAAATACTATAACTAATTTAAAAGATAAAACTAAATATCATAAAATTATTCAAAGTCTATAGAGCTTAAATTAGCTATTTAGCATTTAGCAAAATAATCAATTTTAAAAGTAAAATATTAAATAAATAGGCTTTGATAAAAAAGATATTATAAAATAGCAAAAAAGTATAGTATTGTAAAAATTAGGAGGTAAACAATTATGGCAAAACAAATATTATATGGTGAAGATGCTAGAAAACAATTATTAGAAGGAGTTAATAAACTTGCAGATACTGTTAAAGTTACACTTGGACCAAAAGGAAGAAATGTAGTTTTACAAAAAAGTTATGGAGCTCCTTTAATAACAAATGATGGAGTTACAATAGCAAAAGATATTGAACTTGAAGATCCTTATGAGAATATGGGAGCTTCTCTTGTAAAAGAAGTTGCTACAAAAACAAATGATTTAGCAGGTGATGGAACTACTACTGCAACTGTTCTTGCACAAGTAATGCTTAAAGAAGGTGTAAAAAATGTTGCAGCTGGAGGAGATGTTCTTGCAATAAAAAGAGGTATGGATAAAGCTACTGATGTTGCTGTTTCAGCATTAAAAGAAATAAGTGTTCCAATTAAAGGAAAAGAAGATATAGCTAGAGTTGCTAGTATATCTGCAAATGATTCAGAGATTGGTAATTTAATTGCAGATGCAATGGAAAAAGTTACAACAGATGGTGTAATTACAATTGAAGAATCTAAAACTTCATCTACAGAAGTTAATGTTGTAGAAGGTATGCAATTTGATAAAGGATATGTTTCTCCTTATATGGTTACAGATACAGAAAAAATGGAATGTATAATGGATAATCCATATATTTTAATTACAGATAAAAAAATTAGCAATATTCAAGAAATTTTACCTTTATTAGAACAATTATCAAGTCAAGGTGGAAAACTGGTAATAATAGCAGATGATATAGAGTCTGAACCATTATCAACACTTGTTTTAAATAAATTAAGAGGAATATTAAATGTTGTTGCAGTAAAAGCTCCTGGATTTGGTGATAAAAGAAAAGAAATGTTACAAGATATAGCTATTTTAACAGGTGCAGAAGTTATTACATCAGATTATGGATTAGAACTTAAAGATACTACTTTTGATCAACTTGGAAAAGCTCGTCAAGTAAAAATTAGTAGAGAAAATACAATAATTGTTGATGGAAGTGGAAATAAAGAAGAAATTGAAACTAGAATAAATAGAATAAAAACAGAATTAAGTGATACAACAAGCACTTATGATAAAGAAAAATTACATGAAAGACTTGCAAAATTATCTGGTGGTGTTGGTGTAATTGAAGTAGGTGCTGCTACTGAAATTGAAATGAAAGAGAAGAAACTTAGAATAGAAGATGCATTATCTGCAACTAAAGCTGCTGTTGAGGAAGGAATTCTTCCAGGTGGTGGAACAGCTTATGTAAATGTTATTCCAGAGGTTGAAAAAGTTTTAAATGAAGTTTCTGATGATGAAAAAATAGGTGTAAAAATAATTCTAAAAGCATTAGAAGAACCAGTTAAACAAATAGCTAGAAATGCAGGTTTAGAAGGTGCAGTTATTTTAGATAAAGTAAAAGCTAGTAAAAAAGGTGTTGGATTTAATGCTGCAACAGAGGAGTATGTTGATATGAAAAAAGCTGGTATTGTTGATCCAACTAAAGTTACTCGTTCTGCTTTGCAAAATGCAGAAAGTGTTTCTTCAATGATACTTACAACTGAAAGTATAGTAGCAGATAAGAAGGAAAAGAATTGTAATTGTTCTGGTGGTCATGACGATATGCCTGCAATGGGTGGAATGTACTAAAAAATATATACAAAAAAATCGAGTTTTTAAAACTCGATTTTTTTGTTTGTTATGGGAAAATGTATTAGCAACATCCGCTTCTATTATTATTTCCACCGCAACAGCAACAGATGATTATTAATAATATGATTATCCATAAACAATCATCTCCAAATCCGAATCCACATCCACAACCTCTATTTTCTGGCATAATAAAGCCCTCCTTTAAAATATTTTTTTTTTATTTTTTATCGTTCGTATGTTATATATTATGAATTTAAAAAAAAAGTGTTACAATTTTTTTACATATGTTTTGAAATTTTCCAAAAAAAGCATTGATTAATTTTTAAAACTGTGTTATAATAATGACTGTACTTAAATATTTTTATGCGAATGAAAGTAGGTAGATTTTTATGATGAAAAACTTTAATAATTTAATTCGTGTAAGCAATAAGGCAATTGAAGACGAATCTGAATATAAGATATTGGGTTTTGAAATTACTCAATGCGAAAATGAAGAGGAGCTTATTTTACGGTTGCCTGAAAATTGGTACATTCAAGAGATTGAATCTACCAAAAAAGAAAACCCAAAAATTATTTTTGATGGAAAGGGGAGACCTAGGGGATCATTCAGTTATTACAACTTCTATCTATACACACGTTATTACATCGAAGGAAAAAGAGTTTATTCTTCAGATTCAATAGAGACTGATAGAATGTATATCTTTGATAGACAAGAGAACATTGTTATAGAAGACTATGGTAGATTTGAACCCTACAGTGATCATCACAAAGACTTATACTTTAGTGCAATGAATTTTTTGGAAAAAAAGTATCCTGGTTGGCAAAAAGCTTATAATTACTGGGATTAAGCAAATTCAAAAAATATAAGTTTCCAGCGCTTTAAAAAGCGCTGGTTTTTTCTATTGCAAAAAGTTTCTTTTATATATATAATAAAAAAATAAAAGGAAGTGTAAAATGAAAGATAAAATTTTGAAATTTTTTTTAATATTATTAGTTATTATTATAATTTTAATATCTATAATATGTTTATTTAAATCTTCAAAAAATAAAAATACATATGTAAATAATTTTTATAACGAAAGCATAAGTAAAATAAATGAAATGGATTTTTGTGTTGGTGATATAAGACTTAACATGTCAATGCAAGAAGTAAAAGATAAACTTGGAGAGCCTAAAGAATTTTCTGAATTTGTAGATAATGAGCAACCAGAAGCTAGTTATAAAAGATTTGATTATGATAATTTAATAATACAATTCGATTATCAAAACGAGTATGTTAATTATATAGCATCAAGTAGAGATGATTATAAAAATTCTAGAGGAATAAAAGCAAAAGATACAATAACAGATATTTTAAAAAAATATTATGCTCAAAAAAATATAGAAATATATGAAGATACTTATGGAAGATATGAAATCTTGTATGGGAAAGAGGATGCTATAAACTATTTAAATGATTTAAACAGTTTAGGAAAAACTTTTGCTTATATATATAAACACAATGATGAAATATATTCAACTATTTTTGTTGAAAATGGTAAAATTATAGAATTTTATTTAAATGATAATAAGATTAATATGATTATTGTTGCTGAAAAATATATTCCTTGGTAAAATAAATTGTAGTAGTGATAAAGATAATCACTACTACAATTTATTTGGTAGGAAGGTTCTCTGTAGATAGACTTAAGTAAAAACATTGCACACAATTTTTGTCAAAGTTTGCGAACAAATAATTTAACGTGGACTTTTCAATATGGTTTTACAGTTTGACATAAGAAAATGTCCACTATTGTTCTTAGATTTTTATTATTTTTCCTTTTAGATAATTTAAAATACCACTATCTGTATTAAAATTAAATACTAGTTTATAACTTGAAAGTTCTTGGGTTTTTAATCCAAGCTTTTTATTGATTTCATTTATTCCATATTTTCCATCTCCTAAAATAGGAAGTCCTATATGTGCTAGATGAGCTCTAATTTGATGTGTTCTTCCTGTATGTAGTTTTACATCTAAAATGCTTGTATTATTTTGAACATCAGAAGAAATTAAAGTATATTCTGTAATAATTTCTATATAACCTTTTTTTGGAGTATCTGAAATATATACTAGACTTTTTTTATTATCTTTAAATAAATATGCTTTAATAATTTTATGTTTTTCTTTTGGAATCCCATATACACTAGCTTTATAATATTTTTCTATTTCTTTATTTTTGAATTTTTCAAGTAGAATTTTTAAAGCTACCTCGTTTTTAGCAAATAAAACCAAGCCAGATGTATTTCTATCTAGTCTATGGCATGGTTCTACATTATTTCCAAATTTTTCTTTTATAAGTGTACTTAAAGTCTTATCATTATATGATGAATCTTCAGTAACTGAAATATTTTTAGGTTTAAAGATAACTAAAATATTATTATCTTCAAAAATTATTTTTAAATCGATATTAAGTTTTCCAAATAGTAATTCGTCTGAAATATATATTGATATTTCATCTCCTAAATATATTGTTTTATTTTCAGATACTCTAACATTATTTATTTTAATATCTTTTTTTCTAAGTGCTTTGTATAAAGTATTTTGTTTAAGATTTTTAAATTTATCTAAAATAAAACTATTTAATTTTTTATTATTATATTTTTCATTTACAATTAATTTTCTCATAAAAAAATTATACAAAATATTTCTAGATATATCAATATTATTTAGCAAATTATAATTTAAATAAATACTAGACTTTTAAGCAAAATTTTGGTAAAATTTAAGTGAAAATTATGTTGAAAGAAGGCGAATTAATGAGATATTCTAGCACTAAGGAATCTTATTCTGAAGTATATGAAATAATCAATTTCTTAGGTGATGAATATAAAAATAAAATACCTAAGAAATTATATGAATTTATAGAAAACAATAGAGATAAGAATTACATACCAAATTTTGATAAAAATAATTTGACTTCTTTAAATGAAAAATCTATTTCAAGAAAAGCAGTTGCAATAATTGCTTTTTTGAATTTACATTATTGGATAGAAGATGAAAGTGAAAAAGAAAAACTGGAAAAAATATATTCTTTAGATCAGGAAAGATTTAAAGATGAAGTTATAGAAAATTATGATGATGAATTGGTTTGTAATTCTGCTCCTGCTTTAGATACTGAAGAAACAACATTACCAATTTTACCTAAAGAAAAATGGTTTAAAAAATTGTTTAGAAAAATTTTAAATATATTTAGAATAAAAACCAAAGATAAATAATATATTAATTTTTATTCAGTAAGTAAGTTCTTTGTTGATAGGCTTAAGTAAAACATTTTGCACAATTTTGGTAAAAATTGGTGCACGAACAATTTAACGTGGACTTTGCAATATATTTAACAATCTGATATAAGAAAATGTTCACTATTGTTCTTATAAAATTAATATAAATATTAGGAGAAAATAATGATAAATTTAGAAAAGGAAGTTCAATTTATAAAGGGTGTAGGGCCTAATAGAGTTAAACTTTTAAATAAATTAGGAATTTTTACATTAGAGGATTTAATTACATATTATCCAAGAGAATATGAAGATAGAAGTAAGCCAAAAAATATATGTGATTTGATAGATGGGGAAGAAGCTTTAATTTCCGCTATACCTATAACAAGATTAACAGAATTAAAAATTAGAAAAAATCTAACAATATGTAAATTGGTAGTTAGAGACGAAACTGGCTCATGTCAAATTACATGGTATAATCAAGGTTATTTAAAAAATAGTATAAATATACATAATAGATATAAATTTTATGGTAAAGTTAATATTAAAGCTGGAAAAGTAGAAATGCAGTCTCCAGTTTTTGATTTAGAAAATGTTGATAAAAATACAGGTAAAATTATTCCTATATATCCTCTTACTTATAGTTTATCTCAAAATACAATTAGAAAAATAATAGAAGAAGGAATAAAAGAGATATATGGAAAAATGGATGAAACACTTCCAGATTATTTAATAGAAAAATATAATTTATATGATATAAATACTGCAATAAAGCAAATTCATTTTCCAAATAATTTTGAATGTTTTAATAAAGCTAGAAAAAGATTAGTTTTTGAAGAGCTTTTATCAATGCAGTTAGCTTTAATAAGTTTGAAAAAAAATATTGATAAAGAAAAGAAAGGAATATCTTTTCGTAAAGATGTTTATATAAGTGATATTATAAATAAGCTTCCATTTAGTCTTACTAAAGCGCAATTGAGAGTACTAGAAGAAATAGAAAAAGATATGGAATCAGAAAAAACAATGAATAGATTGCTTCAAGGAGATGTTGGATCTGGAAAAACAGTAATTGCAATACTTTCTGCATATAAAGCTGTAAAATCAGGATATCAAGTGGCTATAATGGCTCCTACAGCAATTTTGGCAACTCAACATCTTGAATCATTTGTGAATATTTTAAAAGATACTGGTATTAAATGTGAATTATTGATTAGTGGGATTACAAAAAAGAAAAAAGAGCAATTATTAGAGCGATTAAGTAATGGAGAAATAGATATATTAATAGGAACTCATGCTATTTTAGAAGAAAATGTTGTGTTCAAAAATTTAGGATTAGTAGTAACAGATGAACAACATAGATTTGGTGTAAGACAAAGAAGTAAAATAGTGGCAAAAGGTAGCAATCCAGATGTTTTAGTTATGACAGCTACTCCAATTCCTAGAACTCTTGCTTTAATTTTATACGGAGATCTAGATATTTCGATAATTGATGAACTTCCACCAAATAGAAAAAAAATAGAAACTTACGCTGTTACAAAACAGTTAGAGCAAAGAGTAAATGCTTTTATTGAAAAAAATGTTAATCAAGGAAGACAAGCTTATATAGTATGTCCTTTAGTTGAAGAAAATGAGGAAATAAATGCAAAATCTGTAATGGAATTAGCAGAAAATTATAAAACAAAAGTTTTTAGAAATTATAAAGTTGAATATTTACATGGAAAAATGAAGCCAAAAGAAAAAGATGAAATAATGGATAGATTTAAAAATGGTGAAATTGATATATTAATATCAACTACAGTTATAGAAGTAGGTGTAAATGTTCCAAATAGTAATATAATGGTAATAGAAAATGCTGAAAGATTTGGCTTAGCACAACTTCACCAATTAAGAGGTAGAGTTGGAAGAGGTGAATTTCAATCATATTGTATATTAAAATATCAAGGAAATTCTCAGATTATAAAAGAGAGAATGAAGGTTATTTCTAGTACAAATGATGGTTTTGTAATTTCAGAAAAAGATCTAGAATTAAGAGGTTCTGGAGAATTTTTTGGAACTAGACAACATGGACTTCCAGAATTTAAGATTGCAAATTTATTTCAAGATATTAATATGCTAAAAAAAGTTCAAGCAATTTGCAATGAAATAATTAACAATGATGAAAATTTAGAAAAAGAAGAAAATTTTAGATTAAAGAAGATTGTTGATAAAAAATTTGGAGAGAGAATTGAAATATAGTTATAAATAGAAAAATATTCATTTTGCAATATTATTAAGAATTAGTTTTAATACAAACTTTTTTTGTTGACAAAAAGTACAAAAAAGATTACAATAAAATAGCGAAATTTGAAGAAATAAATTGTTTTATTAGGATAATAAGAGGATGTTAAAATGAAGATATTTTTGCTTTTTATAGGTATAATTGCATTAGTATGCGGAATAAAATTTATATATGATGCTAGACTAATTGTAAAAAAATATTTTACAATGGGAGATTTAAATGAAGCTACTTTAGGTCTAAAGATATTTGGATTTATTTTAGTTATTTTGGGAGGTCTTATTTTTTATTTTTGTTTCTAGTTTAGCAGATATTTTTTATCTGCTGATTTTATTTTTTCAAAAGAAAGAAGGTTATCTATGAAAATACAATGTAATGGAAAAGAGTTTATAATTAAAGATAGAATACAAATTAGAGAAGCTTTAAAAGAAGAAATGCCAAAAAACGCAATTGCTGCAATATATAATAATGAAGTTGCTTCTTTAAAGCATATAGTTGGAAAAGATGGTGAAATAAGGTTTATTGATAGATCTCATAGAGAAGGTATGTTAGTTTATATTAGAGGTCTATTATATTTAATGAGTAAAGCTTTTTATGATGTATGTCCTGAAGCTTTGCTTACTATAAATTATCAACTTAGAAATTCAATGTTCTGTGAAATTGATAATATGGAGGTTACAGAAGATTTAATAGGAAAAGTTGATAATAGAATGAAAGAATTAGTTAAATTGGATCTTCCAATTATAAAAAAAATAATGACAATGGAAGAAGCAGAAGAATTTTATAAAAAAGAAGGTACAATTAGAGGAAGACTTCAAGTTAATGCAGATAAAGATAAAGTTTCTTTATATTATTGTGAAGATTATTATAATTATTTCTATGGAACAATGCCTGCTTCAACTGGCTTTGCAGATTTATTTGAAATTAAAAAGTTTAGAAATGGATTTTTAATTTCATATCCTAGTATAGAACATCCTAATGAAATAAAAGATGAAAAGCAAAGTTTAAATTTAATGACAGCTATGGATGAATATGATGATTTATATAAACTTTTAAAGATAAATACAGTGTCAAGATTAAATAAAAAAATAAAAGAAGGAAATGCTAAAGAATTAATTTTATTATCTGAAGCCTTACATGAAAAGAAAATAGCGCAAATTGCTAGTCAAATAAAGGAAAAAAATAATGTAAGATTAGTTCTTATAGCTGGTCCATCATCTTCTGGAAAAACTACTTTTGCTGGAAAACTAGGAATGGCTTTAAGAGTTAATGGAATTAAACCTGTAACCATATCAGTAGATAATTATTTTGTAGAAAGAGAAAATAATCCAAAAGATGAATTTGGAAAATTTGATTTTGAATGTATTGAAGCAATAGATAGAGATTTATTAAATGATCATGTACTTAAATTATTGAAAGGTGAAGAAATTGAATTACCTACATTTGATTTTATTACAGGGCATAAAAAATATTTAGGCAATAAATTAAAACTTAATAAAGACGAAGTTTTAATTATGGAAGGAATTCATTGTTTAAATGATAAATTAACTGATTTAATACCAAAAGAAAATAAATTTAAAATATACATAAGTGATTTAACTGTGTTAAATATAGATTATTATAATAGAATTTCAAGTACAGATACAAGATTAATTAGAAGAATAGTTAGAGATTATAATTTTAGAGGATATTCTGCAAAGCATACATTAGAAATGTGGCATTCTGTAAATAGAGGAGAACAAAAAAATATATTCCCATTTCAAGATGATGCAGATTGCATGTTTAATTCATCAATAATATATGAACTTTCTGCTTTAAGAAAATATGCTATTCCATTATTAGAAGAAATTACAAATGCAGATCCTGAATATAGTAAAGCTAGAAGACTAATAGCTTTATTAAAATATTTTGAGGATTTTGAATATGAAGAGATGATTCCTAATAATTCTTTAATTAGAGAGTTTATTGGTGGAAGCATTTTTGAATAAGGAGTTTTTATGTCAAATTTTACAGTAATAGACGAAGATTTTAAATGTGAAAATTGTGGCAGATATGTTAGAAAATTAGGGTATTCTTGTAGAAATCATTGCCCTTATTGCCTTTATTCTAAGCATGTTGATAAAAATCCAGGTGATAGAGCAGAAGAATGTAAAGGTCAATTAGAACCTATAGGTTTAGAAATTGATGGAAAAAAGGGATATGTTATAATATTTAAATGTAAAAAATGTGGAATGATAAGAAAAAATAAATCGGCTGAAGATGATGATATGGATTTAATAATAAAACTTTCTGCAAAGCATTAATGGGAGATTTAAATTGAAAAATAAACGAATAATAATATTAAGAATTGTAATAATTATACTTATTTTGTGTTGGATGAATTTAGTATTTGGATTTTCAGCACAAGATTCTGATGATTCATCTAATCTTAGTACATGGGTTGCTTCATGGTTTACAGAAGATGTTGAGGCCCAAACAAAAATTGAACCATATATTAGAAAACTAGCTCATTATTCTGAATATGCGATAGGTGGAACTTTGTTTTTTTCATTAATTGCCACTTTTAAAATTAATGAATTTAAACAAATCATATTTGCTATAATAATGGGAATAATATATGCAATAACAGATGAAATTCATCAATTATTTGTTCCAGGAAGATCCGGTCAAATAAAAGATGTGTTTATAGATTCTTTGGGCGTTATAACAGGAGTTTTTGTTATGAAACTGATTATAATGTTATTAGGAAAATTAATTGTAAAACCAAAAAATAAAGTAGAATAGAATTATTGACATTATATAAATAAAATTGTATACTATTAACATAAGATAAAGCGTAGAATAAGAAAAGTAGTTATAATCAATGTATTTTAGCGAGCTAGAACAGAGTGAAAGTCTAGTAATATATATTATAATGAAAAGAACTTATGAGTAATTACTTGAATTTAGTATGGTAATTCGCATAACTAGCGTTAAAGGTTTTAAGTGATTTGTTTATAACAAATAACTAGAGTGGTACCGTGTTTATAAGCACCTCTGGATTTTTCAGAGGTGTTTTTTGATTTTTAAAAGGAGGATATAAAATGAAAAATTTTAAATTAGTTATATCAGAAAAAATTGCAAAAATAACTCAAATTGATACAAATGAATTAGCAAGTTATATAGAAATACCGCCTAATAAAGATATGGGAGATTATTCTTTCCCTTGTTTTAAACTTGCAAAGGTTTTAAAGAAATCTCCTATGATAATTGCAAATGAAATAAAAGAACAAATGGATTTAGGTGAGGAATTAAAAGATATTAATATTGTTAATGGTTATTTAAATTTTTATATAAATAAAGATTTATTAGCAAAAGAAGTCCTTGAAGAATTTAATAATAAAAAAGAAAAATTTGGATTTTCTAATATTGGAAATGGAAAAACAATTTGTGTTGAATATTCTTCTCCAAATATTGCAAAACCTTTTCATATAGGTCATTTGAGAACCACTATTATTGGAGCATCACTTTATAAAATATATAAATCTCAAGGATATAATGTTATAGGTATTAATCATTTAGGAGATTATGGAACTCAATTTGGAAAGTTAATAGAGGGATATAAAAGATGGGGAGCAGAATATGATTTATCAAAAGATCCAATAAATGAACTTATGAAAATATATGTTAGAATAAATGACTTGTGTAAAGAAGATGAAAGTGTTTTAGATTCTTGTAGAAATAATTTTAAATTATTAGAAGAGGGAGATGAATATTGCACTAAATTATGGGAAGATTTTAGAAAAATAAGTTTAGATGAATTTGAAAAAATATATAAGTTATTAGGGGTAAGTTTTGATTCTTTAAGAGGTGAAGCTGATTGTGCAAAAAATTCTAATAAAGTTATGGAAGAACTTGAAAAATCTGGTCAGTTAGTTGTATCTGATGGTGCTAAAATTGTAGATTTAGAGGATAAGAAGCTGGGTGTATGTATGCTTGAGAAATCAGATGGCTCTAGTACGTATGCTAATAGAGATTTATCAGCAATAATGTATAGGGCAAAAGAATATAATTTTGATAAATGTTTATATGTTGTTGCATATGAACAAGCGCTTCACTTTAGACAAATTTTTGAAGTTGCAAAACTTTTAGATATTCCTGAAAAGTGTAAAAATGGATTATTTCATATTCAATATGGAATGACAAGGCTTACAACAGGAAAAATGTCTACAAGAGAAGGAACTGTTGTTAAAGTAGAAGATGTTCTTAATGAAGCAATTGATAGAGTTCAAAAAGTTATTGAAGAAAAAAATCCTGATATGGAAAATAGAGATGAAAATGCTAAAAAAATTGGAATTGGAGCTGTGGTTTTTAATAATTTAAATAATACATTAATAAAAGATCAAATTTTTGATTGGGACCGCGTTTTGAATTTTCAGGGTGAAACTGGCCCTTATGTTCAATATATATATGTTAGAACAAAAAGTGTTTTAGAAAAATTAGGATACATTCCTAATTTTAATGAAAAATATTATACAATGCTTCAAGATGATGCTAGTTTGAATGTTATAAATTATTTATATAATTTTGGAGATGTTTTAAATAGCGTTACAGAAAAGAATGAAACATGTTTGCTAACAAGATTTTTAATTGAACTTGCTCAAAGTTATAGTGTTTTTTATAATGAAAATAAAATAATAGGGGAAGAAAAAGATATACAAGATGCTAGAGCTTATTTAACTTATTGTGTTGGTATTACGTTAAAAATAGGATGTAGTTTGCTAGGAATTGAAATGCCAGATAGAATGTAATATAAAAGGAGAAAAAATGAATGATTTTAATAAAGCAATAATTGAATTTAATAATTATACTAAAAATTTTTCTTTTGAAAATAAAGATGTAAAAATGAAATATAAACATACTTTTAGAGTAGTGGATTATGCAAAAGATATAGCAATAAGTGAGAATTTAAATGAACATGACCAATATTTAGCATTTTTATGTGCATTACTTCATGATATAGCAAGATTTAAACAAACTACTGAATATGGCACATTTAATGACTTATTATCTTTTGATCATGGAGATATGGGATATGAAATATTAATAAAAGATGATTATATTTCTAAATTTGTTAATGAAGATGAAGATAAAAAAATTATATTAAAAGCAGTAAAAAATCATAATAAATTTGATATAGAAGAAGGTTTAACTAAAAAAGAATTGTTTTTTGCAAAATTAGTAAGAGATGCAGATAAAATTGATATTATGGATATGCAGGGAAATAATATTAATGATAATAATTTTATTGTAGAAGATGAATTATTTAATGCAGTACTAAATGAGAATTTAGTATTGATATCTAATAAAGCTAAATCTGATATAAGAAGAATATTTGTTACATTATGTTTTATATTTGATATTAATTTTAAAAGAAGTTTTGAGATAATTAGAGAAAAGAAAATTATAGAAAGAAAGTTAAATGCTTTAGAAGGATATATAGAAATTGGAAAGATGAATATAATAAAAAATAAAATTTTTGATTTTTTGAAAAAATGGTATTGACATATGTAAAATAGGGTGCTAAAATAGGTCTTGTCGTTAAGCAA